>JALNXI010000083.1 GCA_023230425.1 Methanoculleus sp.
CTACCGGATCGTCTCGATCTGCACGGGAGATATCGGGACCGTCGCCGCAAAGAAGTACGACCTCGAGGTCTGGATGCCGCGCGAGGAGCGCTACCGTGAGGCGGTGTCGTGCTCGAACTGCACGGCCTACCAGGCGGTCAGGCTGAACATCAAGGTGCGCGACCCGGTCGAATTTACGACGAAACGCTACGTGCATACCCTCAACAGCACCGCGATCGCAACGTCGCGCGCGATCCGGGCGATCCTTGAGAATTACCAGAACGAGGACGGTTCGGTCACGATCCCGGAGCCCCTCAGGCCCTACCTCTACGGCGATGAGACGCTGTAGGCAGCCTGGGTTCCAGGAGACCGTCAACACTTTTTTGGTCCGGCCGGAACGCGGGTGCACTGCGACGGCAGGTTTTGAGCGCCATCAGGCACGATAAGCGTCCGTCAACTGCTCAGCGACATACCCGGGCGCGCAAAAACAGGGTCCGGGAAGGGCTCTCCGCCTTTCCGGATGATCAGCCCCGCACCTCACGGAATCGTCCGGACGATCCGCTCCTTCGTCACCTTCCCGGCGATGAAGCGGGCGAGGGCAAGGAGCGCTATCCCGGCAGCCGCGAGGACTCCCTCCGTCGCCAGCGAGAGGCCCGGCCCGCCCGGTGCGATCCCCTGGAGCCCGATGATGAGGAAGATGAACCCGAATATGAAGACAAACCCGAGGATCTGGTTCTCCCGCATCCCGAGCGCGAGCTGGGCCGCGCCGATGAGCCCGGCCGCGGCGGCGATCCAGACCGGGACGACGACCGCGAGGTGGAGGATGAGCAGGGGTTCGGCGACGACGAGAGCGCCGGAGAGGGTGGAGACCGCCGCGATAGTCACTGCGGCCGAGACGAGGGTCATCAGGTAGGCCGGCACAGCGACCCCGGCCGCCTTCCCCTCCCAGAGACGGCGGAGGGAGACCGGAGCGCAGAGGAGCGTCTCGATGGTGCCGTCCCGCTTCTCCCGGAGGAAGGCGTCGGCGCAGAAGATGTAGCCCATAAAGACCCCGACCGGGAGGATGATCGCGGCGATACCGCCAGCGAGGGCTGTAGCGTCTTCACCGGCGCCTGCAGCGACCCCGAGGGCCGACATGACCGGGAACCATACGGCAAAGATGAGCGCCGAGATGAGGATGCTCCGGTTCCGAACGGCGAGCCTTATTTCGCGGCGGGCGATGACGGCAAACGTGCTCATGATCCGCCCTCCGCCCGGCCGACGTGTTCAAGGTAGATCTCCTCAAGCGACCGGGACGACCGGCGAACCTCTTCGATGCGGAACCCTGCCCCGACAAGCGCCGCGATCAGGTCCGGGGTCGCGCCGGAGTCGGCGAGGGTGCAGAGGAGGGCGTCCCCGTCCGTCTCGCACCCGGCGACGAACGGTAGCCCCGCAATGACTGCACATGCCCGGGCGCGGTCGCCCGGGTCGGCAAGGGCGACCGTCACGGTCGGGCGGCCCGAGGCCGCGGTGAGGCGTGCCACCGAGTCGAAGGCCCGGATCCTGCCCCCGGCGAGGATCGCGACCGAGGAGCATATCCTCTGGACCTCGTCGAGGTGATGGGAGTTTAAAAAGACGGTCATCTCCTCCCGCCGGGAGAGTTCGCTGATGAGGTCGCGGACCATCCTCTGCGCGCCGGGGTCGAGGCCGGAAGACGGTTCGTCGAGGAAGACGACCTCCGGTCGGTGGAGGATGGCCCGGGCGATCCCGAGTTTCCGTTTCATGCCGGTCGAGAACGTCCCGACCAGGTCGTTCCGGCGGTCGGCAAGGTCGACGAGCGTGAGGAGTTCGTCGATCCGCTCTGCCGGGTCCTCAACGCCATAGAGCCCGGCGTAGTAGGCAAGATTGCCGGCGGCGCTCATCCGGTCGGAGAGGCCGTTGTTCTCGAAGAGCACCCCGACCCTCGCGCGTGCATCGTCGTCGACGGCAAGGTCGCTTCCAAGAACCCGGACCTCGCCCGCGCCGGGGGCGAGAAGCCCGAGCAGGATACGGATGGTTGTGGTCTTCCCGGCCCCGTTCGGGCCGAGGTAGCCGAAGACCTCCCCGTGCCCGACGGTGAATGAGACGTCGCGGAGGATATCGCGGCCGTCAAAGGACCGCGAGAGGCCCCGAACCTCGACGGCGTTCATGGGCGCCTCCTCCTCCTCCGGCACCGGACGGCGCAGGCTTGAGGGAGAGAGGAACGGGTAACAGGGATTATACGGAGTCCTCCAGCCGCATATCCGGTGGGAAACATAGAGAGAGATCTCCTTGCAAAAACGTAAAAGGAACGGTCTTCGTGCGAGGGGTGGATGGGATGCCCGTGTCCACCCCGGCCGAGAGTGAGGCTGGCCAGCACACCCGGACTGAACTTCGTTTGCCTGCACCCGCCCGGCAGGCCGAAAATACTTCTCCAGAGAGATCCCCGATGGGAAACACTATCTCACCGCAGACAGAGAGACTCCATCTATTCACGCCGGAAGATCCGCCACCCGGCCCGGCAGTTCCACCAGGAGTCTTTGCAATGGAGTTCACCTACGGTATCGACGACCGGCCCGGGCCGGCACAACTCCTCATCTTCGGCCTGCAGTGGCTGGTGGTGAGCGTGCCTGCCATCCTTATCATCGGCAGGGTGGTGGCCGGCCTTCCGGGGGAAGGGTCAGGCATCCCGTACCTGCAGAAACTCTTCCTCCTCATCGCCCTGGTCTTCCTGGTCCAGTTATATCTCGGGCACAGGCTTCCCCTGGTGCTCGGTCCGGCGACAGTGCTCCTGATCGGCATCCTCGCAAGCCTCGACCAGGGTTTTGCGGCGATCAACGCGTCGCTGCTGGTCGGGGGACTTCTCCTTGCAGGGCTCGCGGCGACCGGTCTCCTCGGGCACCTCAAAACTCTCTTCACGCCCCGGGTGATCGCAGTCGTCCTCATGCTCATCGCCTTCACCCTCGCCCCCGTCATCCTCGACCTGATCACAGACGGCGGCGGCACGGTCCCGGCGACACAGACGTTCCTCTTCGCCATCGTATTCGCTCTCGCCCTCTTCATCGCTAACGGGTTCCTCAAGGGAATATGGAAGTCGACCCTGGCGCTCTGGGCGATCGTCCTCGGCACTCTGGTCTACATCGTCCTCTTCGGTCCGGTCGCCCTGCCTTTCGCGGATACCCCCCTGGTCGCGCTCCCTGGAGACCTGCTCGCACCGCTCGCCGTGCCTGACGTTGGGGTTCTCGCGGCATTCCTGATCTGCTACTTCGCGCTCGCCACGAACGACCTCGGGTCCATCCAGTCGGTGGGCGGCCTTCTCGGGGCCGATGACATGGACGGGCGGGTGAACCGCGGGATGACCGTCACCGGCCTCGGAAACGCTCTCGCAGGCCTCACCGGCGTGATCGGCCCGGTGAACTTCTCGCTCTCCCCGGGTGTGATCGCCGCCACGGGATGCGCATCCCGGTTCGCCCTGGTCCCGGCCGCCGTGGCGCTCGGACTCATGGCCGCATCGCCGCTTGCCATCGGTTACCTGGGGAGCATCCCCGGGCCAGTCATCGGCGTCGTTCTCACCTACGTCATGGCCGCCCAGATCGCGGCAGGGCTCATGCTCGGGCAGGAGAGCAGGGCGGTCGGGACGTTCGACGAAGGTCTGATCATCGGCATCCCCCTCCTCCTCGGGACCGTGGTGGCGTTCCTGCCACCGGCAGTCGCCGCAGGGTTCCCGGCGATGATCCGACCCCTGATCACGAACGGTTTCGTTGTGGGCATCGTCACGGTCCTGGTGCTCGAACAGATCGTCTATCGCCGGCGGCGGTAGGACCAGGGTTAAAGGGGTGCGCTCATGCCCCGCCCTTTATTTCCCGGGATCCGGAACGAAACCGAAGATTATGAGGAGCGGGAGATGAAAAGTCAATTCAGGAATAGAGGGCTGGAAAATAAGCATCCGGCAAAAAGAACGATGGGCCCGATGCGATTCGAACGCATGACCTCCCGGTTATCAGCCGGGTGCACCACCAGCTATGCTACGGGCCCAGTGGGACTTACCTTACAACATCTAGCATCCTAGCACTTAATTGTTTTGGATCGGCATCCAAAGCGCTATGTTCAAAACCGACAATAGAAGTACAGTTGAGTGGAACAATGGCAGTACGATACCTACTCGGGAACGAGGGCATTGCGCACGCATGCCTGGAGGCAAACATCGATTTTGCCAGCGGCTATCCGGGGACGCCGTCCTCCGAAGTGATCGACGTCCTTCGGGTGCAGGAAGAGCGCCCCTTCACCGTGGAGTGGTCCACGAACGAGAAGGTCGCCTTCGAGAACGCGCTCGGCGCCGCCTGGTGCGGGCTGCGCGCACTCTGCACCATGAAGCACGTCGGGCTGAATGTGGCGGCCGATCCCCTGATGACGAGCGCATACACCGGGGTGACCGGCGGGTTCGTCGTCCTCTCTGCCGACGACCCCTTTGCCCACAGTTCCCAGAACGAGCAGGATACCCGGCGTTACGCGCACTTCGCCCGGCTCCCCTGCCTGGACCCGGCATCGGTCCAGGAGGCGCACGACATGATGCGGGACGCCTTCGCCCTCTCCGAGGAGTTCAGCCTGCCGGTGATCTTCCGGCCCACCACCCGTATCTGCCACTCAAAGGGCGACGTCGATCTTGGAGAGGTCGGCACAGAACACCGGACCGCCGCCTTCCACCGCGACCCGAAGCAGTACATAGTCATCCCCGCGCACACCCGGGTGTTGCATAAGAAACTGAACGAGAAACAGCCGGCGCTAAAAGAGCGGCTGGTTGAACTCGGCTACAACCGCCATACCGTCCGGGGGAGTACCGCCGTCGTCGCGAGCGGTGCCGCCGCCGCCTACGTCCGGGAGGTACTTGGTGCAGACGTCTCGCTCGCGATCATCGGTGCCTACCCCATCGACGAGGAGTGGCTCAGGGCTTTCGTCGACCGGCACGAGAAGGTCCTCGTCGTCGAGGAACTCGCCCCGGTCGTCGAGGAGGCCGTGCGCCAGGTGGCGACGACAACGGAAGTCCTCGGCAAGATGACCGGCACGGTGCCGTATGAGGGGGAGTTCACCCCGGCAACCGTCGCCGCAGCCATGCGAGAAGCGGGCCTTGCCTCCACGATGGCCTTCCCGGCGGCCGCCCCGGTCCCCGGGGTGCCGCCCCGCCCGCCGATCCTCTGTGCCGGGTGCATGCACCGGCCGACGTTCTACGCTATGCGGAAGGTCTTCCGCGACGGCATCTTCCCAAGCGACATCGGGTGCTATACTCTCGGGCTCCAGCTCGGGGCGGTTGATACCACCATCTGCATGGGCGCCTCGATCACCGTCGGGAGCGGCATTGCCCGGTCGGGCGAGGAGCGTCCGGTGGTCTCCACCATCGGCGACTCGACGTTCCTGCACACGGGGATGCCGGGGCTCTTGAACGCCGTCTACAACGGTGCCGATATGGTCGTCGTCATCCTGGACAACCGGATCACCGCCATGACCGGCCACCAGCCAAACCCCAACACCGGCGTGACGGCCACGGGCGTCGAGAGCATACCGATATCGCTCGAGGCAATCTGCCGGTCGTGCGGGGTCTCCTGGGTCGAGACGGTCGACCCCTACGACCTCCCGGTGCTCCTCGATACCCTCCGCCGGGCAAAGGAGCGTAAAGGTGTCCGCGTGATCATCGCAAAGCAGCCCTGCGTCATCACCGCAAGGCGGAGCGGGATCCGGCGCAAGGCCTACGAGGTTGACCCGGACCGGTGCACGGACTGCGGCGCCTGCCGGTCGTTCGGCTGCCCTGCGATCGCGTTTGCCGGGAAGAACGCGACGATCACCGAACTCTGCGCCGGGTGCGGCGTCTGCGCGGATATATGTCCGTCGGGTGCGATCGGCAGGGAGGGACGGCAATGAAACCTTCGTTTGATATCCTTATCGTCGGGATCGGCGGCCAGGGAACCGTGCTCGCTTCGAACGTCCTCGGCGAGGCGTGTATCCTCGAGCACCGGACCGTCCGGAGCGCCGAGACCCACGGCATGGCACAGCGCGGCGGGTCGGTGGAGAGCCATATCCGGATAGGCGGTGAGTTCGGCTCCCTGATCGTGCCGGGAACGGCTGATCTCCTGATCGCCTTCGACCTCCTCGAAGCCCTCCGTTACCGCCACTACCTCCCGGCCGGGGGGAAACTCGTGGTGAACCGGCACCTGGTCGTCCCCACATCGGTCTACCAGCAGGACCTCGCCGTGCCCGACGAGGAGAGCATCCTCGCCGCGCTTGCCGATCTCGACGTCACCTGCATCGACGCCGCGGGCCTCGCGGAGGAAGCGGGGAGCATCCTCTCGCAGAACATCGTTATGCTCGGGGCTGCGTCCGGTGTCATCCCGCTCAGGCCTGATACCCTCGAAGAGGCGGTACGGCGGTGCGTCCCGAAAAAGACCATCGAAGTTAACGCCCGAGCTTTCCGGCTCGGCCGGGAGGCAGGAGAGCAGGGTGCCGGCGCACCCTGAGTGAGGGGGGTGCCGCCATTTCACCGCACAACGGGGCGACCGGGCAGCGTACCCCGGCCTTGAGGTCGTCTCGGGGGAACGCCGCCCGCAACCCGTATTACCCTTTCCGCCGAGCTGGTATGCCATGAGCGAGCGGGATACCGTTGCAGCACTCAAGCGTCTTGCAGGCGCAAAGCCCGAGTTCCGGCTCTCGGAACTGCAAAAAGACACGGGGAAAGGGCAGTCGCGCGCGAGCCTCGCCGATATCATCCGCCCGCACCTCGACGACCTCGGCCTCACCCTCAGGCCCGCCGGTGACGATTACGTGATCAGCCGCCGGCCAGAAGAAGAGCCGCTCACGGTCAGTGATGCCGGGCGCGAGCGGCAGCTCGCGTTCTTCCGGAACCCGGAGGTGCCGGACTACATTCAGCGGCAGGTTGAGGCCTATATCGAGAAAAAAACCAGTAAATCTCCTGACGATCCAGTCGTCCTCGACCGGATGCGTAACGCCATCTTAGTCCAGAAGAGCCAGTACTGGAAAGAACGGCAGGTAAGTTACCGGAAGGCCTACCCGGTCCTCGGCTACCTGGCCTACCACGCGCCTGTCTACCTGGTGCAATTCGAGCACATCTTCTGGCAGCTCATCAGCCAGGGGCTCGTAAAGCCCCACATGCGCATCCTTGATGTGGGCACCGGGCCGGGGGTCGTGCCGCTCGCCATCATCGACCTCTACGGAAGGATCGGGAGCGGCTCGGCGGAGATCTACGTCATCGAGCGCTCTGAAGAGCATCTTGAGGCTTACAACGCCCTCGTCCCGGCCGCCGCTGAGGCGCAGGGAGGCACGGTGCGGGTGGAGAAACCCATCCGCGCGGATATCGGAGCGCTCGCGAGCGATGACCTGCCCGACCGCCTCGATCTGGTCGTCTTCTCGAACGTCTTGAACGAGCTCCGCCATATGGATATCAACCAGCGTGCCGACCTCGTCGTCGATCTCGCCGACCGCCTCGCCCCCGACGGGACGATCGTCGTCGTGGAGCCGGCAGACCTCGCCAACTCGACGGCCATGCGCCAGACCGTGCGCGCGATTGCGGACCGGGGCCTCACCATCTATAGCCCCTGCTCGTTCATCCGGGAGACTGCCTGTAACCCTGCGCGGTGCTGGACCTTCGAGCAGAAGGGCGATATTCGGCCAACCCGGCTGATGGATCGTCTCGCTGAGGGGAAAGACGGCTACCGGTTCATCAACGTCGACATCAAGTACTCCTCAGCGCTCCTGCGGAAGGACACGAAGGTGCAGCATGCCTACCGGGTGCCGCCGGGAGCGAAGTTCGCCCGCCTCTCCCACCTTCGCCAGCACATCGATCGGAAGATCAACGTCGTCGCCGCGCTGATCTCCGGGAACCTTGGCGATAACCGGACGAAGGTCTACAAGGTCTGCGACGGGACACCCGCAAACCCGATCTACGCCGTGATCCCGGGCACCCTTCGCGGCCCGAACCGCGACGCGCTCCGGGAGATCGCCTACGGGGATATCGTCAAGTTTTACGGGATTCTCGTCAGGTTCAACCGGGACCACAACGCGTACAACCTGGTTGTCCTGCCGGGGACCCGGATCGAGCCGGCCGAATGCCCGGCAGGAGAGGAAGGCGGGACAAGGACCACGTAGGTTCCCGGCAAGAGCCCCCTGCCGGGAACCTGACGGGGCATTCTTACTGTTCGGCGAGAGGACTTCGAGGACAAGAAAGTCGCAACCCCGCGCACGGCCATCTAGTGCATCGATTCCAAATTATCGGACTTATTTAGTACTCGTCTCCCCTCCCGATGGGGCTGGTGCCGGATCCGGATCTTCCCCTGCGGTGGACCGTGGTGGCTATCGCCATGGGGGGAGAGGCTGACGGGGAGGGGG
>JALNXI010000084.1 GCA_023230425.1 Methanoculleus sp.
CAAACAATTCGCACTTGCAGGCGCCGGATGAGCGCCGTCGAGCCTGTGGACTCGCTCCCGGTGGGGAGGGGGATGAAGCAGGAAGCCCCCTGCGTAAGCGGGGGGTAGTTCACATGCGTATCGGCCCGCCGCACCCCAATGCTGATGTTCCCCCGGGAAGTACGGTATAGGGTTATTGCCGTGAACGACGCCATCGTGATCATTGGGGGAGGTCCCGCCGGGCTCTTCTGCGCCCTGCAGGCGGCAGGGGAGGGAAGGAGTGTGGTCCTCTTCGAGAAGAAACCTGCACCAGCGCGAAAACTTCTGATTGCGGGGTCGGGGCAGTGCAACATAACCCACGATGGAGAGATCACCGGTTTCCTCTCCCGCTACGGCGACCACGGGTCGTTTCTCCGCCCCGCGCTCCTGAACTTCACGAACCGGGATCTTATCGCCTTCTTCGCTGACAGGGGTCTTTTGATGCAGGCCGAGCCCGGGGGAAAGGTCTTCCCGGAGACCCGGAGGTCCGCCGACGTCCTCGCTGTCCTCCTCGCAGAGTGCTCCGCCCGCGGGGTGGATATACGGTGTAACGAGGCCGTCGTGGCCGTAGGGCGGGACGGAGACGGGTTCCTCGTCCGGACGGAGAAGACGATCATCCGGGCCGGCGTCCTCGTCCTCGCCACCGGGGGGGCCTCTTACCCCGCCACCGGCTCGACCGGGGACGGCTACGCCTTCGCCCGGGCGCTTGGGCAGCCGGTCACGGAGGTTGCCCCGGCGCTTGCCCCGGTCTACGTCGAGGACTACCCGTTCGCCGACCTCGCCGGTATATCCTTCGAGGAGATCACCCTCGCTGTCTACCGGGACGGGAAGCGGGTCGGCCGGCATACCGGCGACCTCCTGCTGACACATACCGGGCTCTCGGGTCCGGGCGTACTCGACGCTTCCCGCTACATCCTCCCGGGCGACGTGCTCCGGGTCACGTTCCTCCCCGGGGTGAACGTGGAGGTGATGCGGGAATTGGTCGCCGATGCGGTCATGGCGGGCGGAGCGCGGCAGGCAAAGACCGTCCTCTGCGATCTCACCCTCCCGGAACGGTTCGTCCGGCGGCTGCTCGACCTTGCCGGGGTCCCGCCGGGAGAGACCTGTGCCCGGCTCCCGAAGAAGGCCCGGAACGCGCTCGCGGCATCCCTCGCGGAGTTCCCGTTCACCGTGGCCGGGCTCGGGGGATTTGCCGAGGCGATGGCGACGCGGGGTGGGGTCGCTCTCGAGGGGATCAACCGAAAGACGATGGCATCAAGGATCGTTCCGAACTTCTACTGCATCGGCGAGGTGCTTGATATCGACGGCGACACCGGGGGCTACAACCTGCAGGCCGCGTTCTCCACCGCGGCCCTCGCTGCACGGCATATCGCCGGGCTCCATACCTCCCGGTGACCCCGCCGTTACCCGGAAACCGAACCTCTTTTCCCGCTGGCTCAAGGCCCCGGGACCCCCCAACCCCTCCCTTCGATCGCGGGCGGTATATCCCCGGGGTGCGCCGTATCCCCTCCGGGCTCATCTGCGTGCGTTATAGTTATATCGGAAACCCGGGATACCTGATTTCAAATAGAAATTTTACCTGCGTCGACGGATCCCCCCGCCTCTTCCCGGTGGGCCTCAACGCGACCCTTGCCTACGGGGCGGGCGACTGCACCGACCTCGCGCTCCTCAGGGCGGAGGCCCTCCGGCGGAACGGTATCCCGGCCCGGCTGGTCCACGGCCTCATGGTCCGGGATGCCGGGACGTTCCGGACCGACGCTCTCCATGTGGAAGTCTTCGGAAGGGGTGTTGCCGTCCATGACTGGGTTGAACTCGACGACGGCCGGACGATGGGCGCCTACGAAGGGAGTCCCGGAATCCGGTGCGTGAAGACCGGGAACGGGGTCTGCTTCCAGCCGGTCTTTGAGGTGCCGGGATACTTCTGAAGGTGGTTGACCACGCATAGGAATGTTCAATATCGGGTGCGCCAAACGAGCGGTATGAGTTTACTCACAGGGGTCCTCGCTCTGATCCTGGTGGTCGTCATCGCGTTTGTCCTCTACAAGGTCGTCAAGAGTGTAACAGGCCTCATCATCAACGCCGTCGTGGGCGTGATCTTGCTCTGGCTCATTAACCTCCTCAACCTGATGAGCCTCATCGGGCGGCCCGACATCCCGATCAACCTGATCACCGTCCTGATATGCGCGATTGGCGGGATCTTCGGCGTGCTGGTCACGGTGGTGCTCCACCTCCTCGGTATACCGCTGACGCTGTGAGGGGACGGAGCGGTTCTGCCGGAGCACCACCTACGCGGCCGGGGCAGCAACCGCCACGATCGCCCGGGCAACCTCCTCGATCGCCGGGCCGAACTGCCCGGCATCGACTTCGCTCTCGAGCGTCGTCGCCGACGAGACGAACCTCATCCCTTTTGCTTCGAGGCTCTTCCTCACGATCGCAACCGCTTTCTCCGCCCCCGAACCCCCCATCTCCACGAGGACCGAGAAGGGTTTTCCCGAAGCTCCGGAGACCTGGGAGAGGTACTCGTTGACGTAGGGCGGGACCTTCTGCGACCAGACCGGGGTTGCGACGACCAGGAAGTCGACGCTGGTAAGGTCCGTCTGCACCGGGCGTATCGCCGCCCGCATCCCAAACGCCGCCATCATGCCCTTCCTGAGCATCCCCACCTCAGAGACTGCTTCGATCTTCTCAAGCCTGCCGCCGACCCGCTCCGCGAGCGCCGTCGCCACTTTCTCCGTATGCCCCTGCCACGAGTAGTACACGATGAGGATCATTGCTATCGCTCCGGGCAGGGGATACCGTGCTCATCCTATATAGAGACAGCCGGACCCGGACCCGGGGGTGCTCCCTGCACCCGCGGGAACGCGGAACGTTCATCTCCTTCACGCCGATACGATCAGGTATGCAGGAGTACGGCCCCGGCATCGTCGGCGAGGTCCGGTTCGCCCGCCAGGACGGCGGATACTATGTGCAGCTCTACGACCGGCAAGGAACCCCCGTCGGCAGGACAGGGCTCTGGAGGACCGAGGCGAAGGCAAAAGAGGCAGCCCGGCGGCTTGCCGCGAAGATGGGCGGCGAGTGAGGCGCAGCCGTCACGGTGCTTCGGGGTGCGCCTCCGCGTAGCGGACGAGGCCGGCGATGCACCGGTTGTGCGGCGTCTCGATGCCGTGGCGCTCCCCAAGGCGCGCGATATACCCGTTGAGGAGGTCGATCTCTGTCCGGCGACCCCGTCGGAGGTCGTAGTACATGGAGGGGTAGACTGCGGCGAAGTCGGGCACCTGCACCCCGAAGAGGTGGGCGAGGTAGTCATCGGCGGTTGCCCAGGGGAGCTGCACCCCTTCGGCACCGGCGACGGCGAAGGTCTCGCGGATGAGCCCGACGACGGTCTCCCGGATATCCCCATCGGCGGCGACCCCGACCGGAGCCCTGAGGAGGGCGCAGATCGGGTTCACCGCTATGTTGAGGAGCGCTTTGGTCCACTTTCCGGAGCGGATATCGGCGTCCGCCTCGACCAGAATGCCGGCGGACCGGACGATGCCGATCAATCGGTCGAGGGCGGCGCCACCGTCGCCGGACCAGACCCCAAAGCGCATCGGAGCGCTCTCGCTCAGGACCCGGACGTTTCCTGGGCCCACGACCGAGAAGTTCGTCGTCACGGTCCCGCCGATGACGGTATCGGTGTAGCGGGCGATGATCTCCTCGTTTCCTATGCCGTTCTGGAGGCTCGCTACCGGGCGGTCCCGGATCACCCCGGCGTACTCCTCGCAGACCGCCCAGGTGTCGGTGCCCTTCGCGGTGATGATGACAAGATCCACCGCGGGTGGGACCTCCTCCGGCCCCGCAACAGGGGCGATCCCGTCAACGGTGCCGTTTCCCCAGATCCCCTCCATTATGAGGCCCCGCTCCCGGACCGCGCCGGCGTGCACCGGCCGGCAGGCTGCATAGACCGTCGCCACCCCACAAAGTTTCCCGGCAAGCGAGAGGCCGACCGCCCCTGCGCCGAGGATCAGGATAGTCGGGCGTTGTAACGATTCCATCTGTTCCCAGCCTCTATTGAACACAGAAGCAGATAATGATGCAGTACCACAACCCGCGGTCCGGATCCACCGTTGATCGCCCGATCCCGGGCCGTCTCGATCACAGAGTGAGCGGCACCGCTGGGAAGCGTGGTAGCGAACGCTTTTCGTCTCCGGCGTAAGACGGATCGCCGATGAAGTACGTCACGAAGGCCGACGGCAGCCTGCAGCCGTTTGACCGGGAGAAGGTGCGGCGGACGCTCAGGAACATGGGCCTCGGTGCGGAGGATGCCGACCGGATCGCCAGCGAGATCGAGGTGTCGGTGCCGTCCGGGGTGAAAACCACGGCGGTCCTCCGGATGATCCGTGCCCGGGCCCGGGCTGTCCGCCCCGCCGTCGCGCACCGGACCAACCTCCGGAGAGCGCTCGCCCTCATCCGCCCGAAACCGGAGTTTGAGGAGTTCGTGCGGGTCCTCCTCCGGGAGCACGGCTACCGGGTGGAGACCGGGTGCATCCTTGCCGGGCGGTGCGGGGAGCACGAGGTGGACGCCGTCGCCCAGAAAGACGACGCCACGATATTTGTCGAGGTGAAGCACCACGCGAACCACCACCGGATGACCGGCCTCGACGAAGGGAGGATCGCCCGGGCGATCGTCGAGGACCTCCAGGAGGGGTTCAGGTCCGGGAGGTGCGCCATCTCCATCGACGGTGCCCTGATCGTCTGCAACACCAAACTCTCCGCGCACGCAAAGCGCTACGCAACCTGCCGGGAGATCGGGCATATCGGGTGGGACTACCCGGTGGAACAGAACCTCCGGACAATGATCGAGGAGACACAGTCTTACCCGGTTACCATCGTTACCGGGGTGAGCTCGTCGGTCTCCGCCCGGCTGGCCGCTGCCGGAGTCCTCACGGCAAAGCAGGTCGCCTACGGCGACGCCACGGCCATCGCCCATGACGCAGGCATCCCTCTCCGGGAGGTGCTGCTGATTGCCGGGCGGGCACGTGCCATCCTCGAACCGTAAGCGGTCCTCAGGCAGAATCACCGATGATCTGGATTTGTTCTTCGGTCGGGTTGATCAGGACGATCTCGGGCCGGCAGTTGAACCGGAGGTCCACCCCGGCGACGCTCGCGCTGCAGACCCCGCGGGATATGTAGGTCGGCGTCCCGTTCGTATCGAACATGCCCGCAAGCTCGATGACGCCGAGGTCGTTCAACTGCGCAACAACCGGGAAGAGGAACTGGCCGCCGTGGGTGTGGCCGGCGAGGATGAGGTCGGCGTCCCAGTCGGCCCTGCAGGAGGGTTCGTGAATAAGGTAGACGGTGAACGTGTCGGTTGCCGGCACGTTGGGCGGGTCCGCCATACCGGCCCACCCGTCGTCGACGCCGACGATGACGATCTCTTCGCCCCCGGCAAAGACCCGGGCGTAGTCGTTCCTGAGGACATGCACCCCATTCTCTTCCAGCGTCGTGGCGAGCTCGTCGGCAAATGCGGTGTCGGGGGAGCCGTCGTTCAGGGCGGATACGTCGTACCCGGCGGCGGTGACGTCGGTGGAGGTCCGGACGGCAAGCAGCCTCGCGAGGCCCGTCCGGCTGTCGGTCCCCACCCGGTAATCGTGGTTCCCGAGCACGGCGTAGACCGGTGCGTTGAGTGAACGCCAGACCGCCTGAGAGGTGAACTCCGACTCCTCACCGGTGACAAAGTCGCCGCCAATCAGGACGAGCGAGGGGTTTAAGCGGTTGACCTCGCGGATCACCTCCTGAACATGGTCGATGTTGGACGCCCTGACATGGGGGTCGGTGATATAGACGACGCCCCGGGGTGCCCCGTCGATAGTAAGGACGGTCACGTCGACAGCCCGTGCTTCCCAGGCCATGTAGCCAGTCATGGAGGGAAGCAGGATGAGTATGAATAACGCCAGATGTCTTGCGTTTAGGGTCTTCAGGGTCACTGTATTTTATTCTCTCCTACGAATATAAATACGATCCGACTGGCCGGTGCCGGCCAGATCAGCGACCGCGAGTCAGATCGACCGGGTCGCCCATGATCTCGGCCGGTTCCGGGCCGGAGGACGGATCGGGGAAGAGTCGGATAAATCGATGCTCCTCCGCTCTCCCGAGGGCTATAGCGGCGAAGGCGGCCACAATCACCGCCCCGACAAGATCCATGATGAGGTCCCACATGGTGTCGGTGTTCCCGAGCTGGAGGTTCGTGCCAAAGACCTGGTCGACCGCAAACTCGTAGATCTCCCATACCGCCCCTGCTGCCAGCGTGGAGACCAGGATGAAGACGACGAACGCCGGCCTCGTCAGACGGACGTCTCCGCGGTGCTCAGCGAGGGCCGCGAGAGAGAAGGCGAGGAGCGCGATGGTGGCCGAGGAGACGAGATGGGTCAGTTTGTCGTAGTAGGGCGCGAGGGTGACATAGTAGCCACCGACGTGGCCCATGACGTGGAGGTAGAGGGAGACGGCGATGAAGAGGTTGACCTCCCAGGGCAGGCAGAGGCGCATGTTTCTCGTCATGAGGGACGGCGCCATCGTGAGGAGGAAGGCGAAACCCGCCGAGAGCCCGAGGAAGTACTCGCCTGCCGTGATGGTGGAGGCTGCGCTCAGGAGAATAAGCCCCTGGATGAAGTAGGTAAGGTAGATCCCGCGCGACGGGTCCGGGCATGCCATGGATGTGCTGAGATGATGATCCGGGGCATTATACATAATCGTCGCGGTGGTGGTCTCCGGGATCAGAGTGGCTGCCCCCGGACTCCGTCCTCGGAATGTCACAGCCAACCGGGGCGGGACTGCCGGCCGTTGCGGTCGCCTCCGCGCCCTCACGGGAGAATATTTGATTAACTAGCAGTTGTATAAATTGGACACACAAAGGACCAAATACTCTGGAGCATGGGGTTGATGAACTGACAGATCCTACAAAGCGCAAACCCGAATCCAAAGGGGGGGAAGCGGGAGAGGAGATTATCCGCGTGCGCCTGCCGAACAAGAGGAACCGGGAGATGTTCGGTAGCGCTGAATTGATGCTCGGGGCAAACCATATCAGGATCCGCTGTTTCGACGGGGTGACGCGCACCGGGCGGATCAAGGGCAAGATCAAGAAGAAGGTCTGGATACGGGAAGGAGATGTCCTGGTCGTCGTCCCCTGGAGTTTCCAGGACGAGAAGTGCGATATCATCTACCGCTACACGAGACCCCAGGTGGAGTGGCTCCGGAAGAACCGGTATCTCTGAAATTCTTTTTCTGAACAAGAGCTTTCCCTGCACGGCTGTTGGCGGGAGAGGAGGGGGCTGCCTTCTCCCGCGCGGGCGGCGGGTTCAAATGGGGTTAGATGCCGAGGATCTTGATCTCGTACTCTTTTATGACGAGTTTCTTCACCCCTGACAGGGTATAGGCGCCGCCCGAACCGCTCATCTTTAGCGAACCGGTCAGGTAGCTCTCCCACGCCACGGAATGGTCGTTGTCGGCGTCTTTGGTGTATGTCACTGTGACATCGCCGGCGTTGTCGGTAGGTTTGTGTACGGTCGTGTTCTCCAGGCTCATCCTCACCGTCGCCATCCCCGACTTCGCCATCCGTTCGTCGGCGGTGATGTTCATGATGTAGACGACGAACGTCTTTGTGGGCGGGTCTGTTGTCGTGTCGACGTCGCAGAACCACCGCGGCTCGGCAAGCATCGCTGAGCCCGTCGCATCCTCCTGGCGCGTCATCACCGCGCCGTTCTCAAGGGTGATCACCTCGGTGCCGCGGTCGGACCGGTAGATCAGGGCGCCGGGAGAGAACTCAATGTCGGGATTGGTACCTTTGATCCTGAATTTCGGTGCATTCCCGCCAGCATTAGCACTGATCACCTCCAGCGTCCCCCCGCTCACCTGGAGCGTCGCCTCCTTGTAGGGCACGTTCTTGAAGCAGAGGCTCTTCATATCGTTCTGGATGACGATCATCGCTCGCTCCATGTTCTTCACGTCGGTGTTGCTCTGCTCTTTCATGAGCACCGGGTAGCCGTAGAGCGTAACGAGGCCGATGCCGCTGATGACGATCCCGAGGATCAGGATGAACCCGATCGCCTCCGAGACTGCCTTTTCATTCATCTTCACGGTTCTTCGCCTCCCCTAAACTCCCTTTGAGTCATACTGGATCATGTTCCATCCCGCGCCTGTGGTG
>JALNXI010000085.1 GCA_023230425.1 Methanoculleus sp.
CCGGGGATTCGCGTTCTGGAACCCGGTGCAGGTGATGCCGCTCACCGTCATGAAGATGCCCTGCCGGAGGGCCTCGGCGGGGGCGAGGGCGGAGATGGTCACGAGGTCGAAGGTGATGACGGCACACCCGGCAAGGATGAGCACAAAGAGGAGGATCGCCTGCGGGTCCCGGAAGAATCCGAACGATCGTCGGTAATAGAGAAGGAAATAGAGTTTGAACGGCATAGCGCCGGCGGTCATGACCGGGACGACGAGCATCTCAAGGAGCGGGCTCTCGTAGTAGAGGATGCCGGTCGAATGAACCGCAAACCCGCCGGTCGATATCGCCGTCATGACGATGTTTACGGCGTCCCAGAGGGGTATGCCCGAGAGGAGGACGAGCCCGATGCCGAGGGCCGTGAGCACCAGGTAGATCCGCCACATCTCTGCAGCCGTGGCCACGACGCTCGGCATGAACGTCTCGGACCGCCCTTCCGAGCGGTAGAGCTGGAACCGGGTCAGGCCCGACCTGCCCGCGAGAGCGATAGTGAACGCGACGATCCCGAGTCCGCCCATCCACTGGGTCAGCGACCGCCAGAAGAGGATCATCCTTGGGACGGTATCGACCGACGGCATGAGGGTGAAGCCTGTGCCCGTCCAGCCCGACATCGCCTCAAAGACGCTGTCAGGATACGGCAGACCGAGACCGAGCGTGTACGGGAGCGCACCTATCAGGGCGGCGGCAAGCCAGATCAGGGCGACCGCAGAGAGTGCAACGGAGAGGTGCGCCTCCCCCTCCACCCTCGGGATACCGGCTAGCCATATCCCGAGGATGCCGAACCCCGCCGGCGCCGAGGCCATCGGGAGGAGGAGATCGACCTCGCCGTACCAGAAACCGACCAGGAACGGGGTGCAGGATACCAGCGCAATGAAGAGAAAGATGAGCCCGAGGTCGGGAGCGATGATCGCAAACTGGCTGTCTGCCGCCGGCAGTAACTTTTTGCTGAGGAGTGCCGGGAGGGGATAGTTTTTGCGACGGTCCATTGTCGTACCCGATGCGGATTAACGGGATCACCAGCCGCATCATGGACGTACCTCCATCCTTTATATGTAACTTTTGATGCTCTACGGCTGCGCCCGGACGGCCAGACTCCCGGAGTCTGCGGCGAACCGGAACCCGGACTGCGCCGGCGGGCCGGCAACCTTCTCCGCCCGGGCTTCGCCGGAGCCGCAGGCGGTTATCCATTTCAGGACGGCCGAACCGGGGTAATCCCGGTCATTGCCTGAGGGCTAACGATTTCGGTGCCAGCCACTTTTATCAGATCGAGGCTACATTAATAATAGTTTTACTCGCCGGAACTGATGTGTTTCAATGTCTCATACCCATGCTATACCTACGGAACTGCCGGTGATAGGCCGGCTGCCCGGCGAACCCGACGGAGGGACCCTTATGATCGCTCAGTATGCCGGGGTGTGCCTCCCGGAGCGGAATCTGGAGTCGGAGGGATAGATGGAAGATCTGCGTGACGGGTCTCCCGCCGACCTTCTGCATCTGTTGCGGGACGCCGCCCCCGCTCTCGACCACCGTTCGCGGGAGAAGCTGAAGATCGGCATCGAGACCCTGCTCGCCGGGAACCGGGATCTTGCCGCACGGGCGGCCCGGGTCGAGAAAGAGCGTGACGCGCTCCTCGCCGCCATCGGCAGACAGGGGTTCGTCTGCGACGCCGACGGCGAGGTGGTCGCGGCGGGCCCGGGCGGCGAGGAGCGTATAGCCCGGGCACTCGCAGGGGTGGGGGATGTGTCCCGGGACGGATCGCTCCGCTATCCCGACGGGGGACCGGTCCCCCCCGAGGACCTTCCCGGGAGCAGGGCGCTCAGGGGAGAGGTGCTCGCGTCCTGCCGGTTTGCCATCCATGACCGCCCGGGCGAGGTTCTGCACGTCGCCGTCTCCGCCTCACCCATCATCACGGACGGCGCTGTCTCCGGCGCCGTTGTCATCTGGCAGGACGTCACCGGGGAGGAGCTGACGAGACAGCGCATGGAGGAGGCGAATACCCTGCTTGAGGGGCTCTTCGAGAACCTCGGCGACATCGTTGGCATCCAGCTGCCGGACCACACGGTCCTGCGCTACAACCGCGCCGGCTACGAGATGCTCGGGATGTCGCCGGAAGAAGTGAAGGGGCGGAAGTGCTACGAACTCATCGGGCGGACCGGACCGTGCTCGGTCTGCGCGACATCCCATGCGCTCGCGAGCAGGAGGCGGGAGGTCGTCACAAAGTACGTTCCCGAGCTCGGGCGATACCTGGAGTGCCGGTCGAGCCCGATCCTTAACGAGGAGGGGGAGGTGGCGCTCATCGTCGAGCAGCTCTACGATATCACCGACCGGAAGCGCGCCGAGGATGAACTCCGGGAGAGCGAGACGACCGCCCGCGCCCTCCTCAACGCCCCGGCGGATATGATCGCCCTCCTGGATACCAGCGGCCGCCTCATCGACGTCAACGATATGACGCTCCGGCGGTTCTCGCGGAGCCGGGAGGACCTCATCGGCATGAACATCGCCGGGATATTCCCCCCGGATATGGCCAGGGCGCACGCGGCGCGCCTGCATGAGGTCGCAGAATCCGGCTCGCCCGGCCGGTTCGAAGGGGCATGGAAGGGGCGGTGGTACACCACCGTCCTCTACCCGGTCAGGGATGCGGGCGGCGTCGTCACCCGGGTAGCAGTCATAGTGAGGGACATCACCGATGTGAAGCAGGCGGAGGACGCCCTGCGCGAGCGGACGCACGACCTGAACGAGCGGGTGAAAGAACTCTCGATCCTGTACACGGTATCCCGCATCGTCGAGCAGCCGGGGAACTCGCTCGAGGGGATCTTCCGCGAAGTTGTCCGGATGCTTCCTTCCGGCTGGCAGTACCCGGAGGATGCTGTTGTCAGGATCATCGTCGAGGGGCGTAAGTTTGAGACGGAGGGGTTCCGGGAGACTTCCTGGCGTCAGGTATCCCCGGTCGTCGTCCGCGGGGAGACGGTCGGGACAGTGGAGGTCTGCTACCTCCGCGAGAGGCCGGAGAGGGGCGAAGGACCGTTCCTCCGGGAGGAACGGTCGCTGATCGACACCGTCGCAAGACGCCTCGGCAGGACGATCGAACGCCTACAGGCGCAAGAGTGCCTCCAGAGGAGCGAGACGAAGTTCCGGGAGATCGCCCAGCAGAGTTTTGATATGATCTACACCTGTTACAACGACGGGGGGATCACCTACATCTCCCCGTCGGTGATGCGGATCCTTGGCTATACCCCCACTGAACTCATCGGCGGGCGGTGCCGCGATTTCGTCGTCCCCTCGTCGCTCCCTGCCTGGGAGGAGGGGCGAAAGAAGATAGCTGCGGGCGAGCCGGTCGAGGGGCTCGAGGTTGAGTTCCGCCGAAGAGACGGGTCCGCGGCATTCCTCGAACTGAACGAGTCCCCGATCATCCAGGAACAGACGGTGGTCGGCGTCCACGTGATCGGCAGGGACATCACCGAGCGTAAACAGAACGAACTCCTCCGACAGCAGGCGTTCGAGCAGATCGAGTGGAACATCGAGCAGTTTGCGGTCCTCGGCGACCACATCCGCCAGCCGCTCCAGGTGATCCTCGGCATGGTCGATCTCCTCGATGATGGGATGACCGTGGAGAAGATCCGGGGGCAGGTCGAACGGATCAACGGCTACATCAGGGAGCTCGACCAGGGCTGGATCGAGTCGAGGCAGGTCCGGGAGTTCCTCCGGAAGCATGAACTGGCGTAGTGCAACGCGTGGCCCGGGTTCACGCTCCACAGGCTGGAGCGCCGGAAGACTCCCCCGGGGGGCATGAGGACGCTGCACACGTCGCGAACGTGTGTGCGCCCGTGGGGATGCGTTGCACACCCACGGGCGAAGCCGGGAGCCTGTCTTTATATCCTGGGGTTGTAATCGCAGGAAATCATGAGGTATCCCGCCTGGTTAGCGGTTTTCTGCCGATTGATTTATCCGCCGGGCAGGACACCATTATTCTATGAGATCGGACTCTCCGGATCTCCCGGACTGGAACGTATCCCCGTCTCCTCCTGCTGGCGAGCTGGAAGAGGCGTTGCTGGCTGTCGACCCGGTGCGGGCAGGCAGAATCATACGGGATGCCTGTGCCGCGAGTTCCCCCGTCTCCTGCATTGAGGTCCTGGTCATCCCTGTTCTTGAGGAGATCGGGAGGGACTGGGAGCAGGGGCGGGTTGCCCTTTCGCAGGTTTATATGAGCGGGCGGATCTGTGAGGAGATTGTCAATACGATGCTCCCGCCGGGTTGCCCCGAACGTACATCTCAACCGAAGATGGCAATAGCGGTCCTCGAGGACCACCACACCCTGGGCAAGCGGATCCTTCTTGCCGTGCTCCGGGCGGGCGGCTACGAGGTGACCGATTACGGTTCGGGAGTGACGGTCGACGGGCTTGTGGAGAGGGTGACCCGAGACGGGATCGAGATCCTGCTCATATCCACGCTCATGCTCCCTGCAGCGCTCAGGGCAAAGGAGGCGATCGCCTGCATCAAAGAGACGATGCCGGAGACCCGGGTGATCGTCGGGGGAGCGCCGTTCAGGTTCGACCCGAACCTCTGGAGAGAGACCGGAGCCGATGCAATGGGCCACTCGGCGTCGGATACCCTTGCGACCATACGGGCGATGGCGGGGGCCTCATGACCGGAGAGGTGACCCCGGCGGAGAGGACGGCCGTGACGATGGGGTTTGAGGAACCCGACCGTGTCCCGCTCTTTCTGCTCTTCACCATCTACGGGGCGAAAGAACTCGGGCTCTCCATCCGGGAGTATTTCTCAAAACCGGAGTACGTCGCCGCGGGCCAGATGCGCCTTCTGAAGAAGTTCGGCGGCGATTGCCTCAACCCGTTCTGCTACGCCGCTTCCGAGGTCGAGGCGTGGGGAGGAGAGGTGATCTTTTCGGACGACGGCCCGCCCAATGCCGGCCGCCCGCCTATCCGGAGGGCCGAAGAGATCGAGTCCATCGAGGTGCCGCTCGTCGAGGAGAGCCCGAGCCTTCTCTTTGGGCTCCGGACGATCGAACTCCTGAAGCGGGAGGTCGGCGACGACGTGCCCATTATGGGTTCGGTGATATCCCCCTTCTCCCTCCCCATACTGCAGATGGGTTTCGGCGCGTACATCGAACTCCTCTACGGAGAACCGGATCTCTTCTGGACGCTGATGAAGAAGAACGAGGAGTTCTGCATCCGGTGGGCGAACGCCCAGCTCGAGGCCGGCGCAACCGCCATCGGCTACGCCGACCCCCTCGCCTCGCCGGACATGACGCCCGGGGACCTCTACCGCAGGACCGGGTTTATCGTTGCCAAACGAACCATACCCCGGATCAGGGGAGGGGTGGCGACCAGCCTCGCCTCCGCGAGGGCGCTGCCCGTCATCGATGACCTGGTCGAGACCGGCAGTATCGGCGTCGGCGTCAGCACCTTCGACGATCTCGCCGCCGTAAAACGGCAGTGCGCGGGAAGACTCACCGTGCTCGGGAACCTCAACGCAATCGAGATGTGCCGGTGGACGCCTGCACAGGCGGAGGCAGAGGTGAAGAAGGCGATCACCGCCGCCGGGCCGGGCGGCGGGTTCGTCCTCTCGGACAACCACGGCGAGATCCCCTGGCAGGTTCCCGAGAGTGTTCTCCTGGCAATATCTGCCGCCGTGCGGAAGTGGGGCGAATATCCACTTGATCGGGTCTCTATATGACGAGAATGTTCGGGGTCCTCTGCTGTGAGAACCTGGCCCGGGAACTGGCGGCGGTTGTTGCCGCCGGGGAGTTCCCGGGCGTTCTCACGAGGACATTCCATATCGGCTGCGACGGGAAGCGGGCACGGTGGGGAGACGGGATCGAGGCTCCATTCCTTGAGATGCAGGAGACCTGTGATCGGATCTGCATCCTCAGGTGCGGGGAGAGGGCCGAACCCCCCGCCCTGCCGGGACCAGGCCCCATCGTGGTGACTCCCGACCTTATGCGAGGCGTCCTCCTCCCTGAGCCCCTCTTCGATGCCTGCGTCCGGGAGGGGGCGCTCATGGTCATCCCGGGCATCCTATCGCGGTGGAAGGAACACGTTGCAGCCCTCGGGTTTGCCGGGGGGGCGCCGGTGGAGTTCTTCAGGGAGTCGGTCAAAAAGATCGTGCTCATCGATACGGGCGTAGACCCGGAGAGCTCCCGGGTCCTTGCAGTTCTTAGCGAAGAACTTCGGATTCCCACAGAGCGGATCCCCGTCGGCATTGAGCCGCTCCGGCGGTATATCGACCATCAGTATCTCCAGTGGCGCCTGGATACCGAGAAAAAGAATTTTCGGGAATCCACGACTGCAGCGAACCGGAGATCCGCCGACTACGCGATGACCATCGATATACTCGGCAGAATCGCGGCGCTCCAGAGCGAGGAGACGGTGGTGGAAGAGATGCTCAACCTCTTTACTGTCCTCTTCGGCCCTGCCCGGATCGGTTTTGCGCCCCTCGACGGGGGGAAGTCGGGCAGGGTCGTCAGCCGCCCGCCCGGCTACTACGACGCTCTGGAGCGGCGAGGGAGGTTCTTCGCAGAGGAGGGCCGGTCTGCTGTCATGCAGGGCGAGGACGGGTTCTCGATAGAGGTCAGACACGAAGACTCCCTGGTCGGCATTCTTCTGCTTGAGGGGCTCGCCCTGCCGGACCGGATCGGTGAGTATCTCGACATCAGCAGGTTCGTGACGGAGGTCTGCGGGCTCGCTATCGATAACGCCCGGACGTACCGGAGGCTCCAGGAAGTCGTGAAGGAACGTGATGCAGAGATCGGGGAGCGGATACGGGCGGAGAAGGCGCTGCGTGAGGCAAACAAGAAACTCAACACCCTCTCATCCATCACCCGGCACGATATACTGAATCAGCTCGCGGCGCTGCTCGGGTATCTCGAGATAACAGAGATGGATCTCGCGGAAGGACGCCTGCCCGCGGACCCGACGCTTGTCCGGTATGTCGCAAACGAGCTGCAGGCCGCAAGAACGATCCAGCGGCAGGTTGAGTTCACCCGGTTCTACCAGGATATCGGCGTGAAGGAAGCGGAGTGGCATGATGCAACGGCCCTGATCCGGCAGGCTGCCGAAGAGCTCCCGCTCTCCGGGGTCAGGGTGGATGTTGGGGTTACGGGGCTCCGGGTCTATGCCGATCCCCTGATCGGGAAGGTCTTTTATAACCTCATGGAGAACTCGGTCCGGCACGGGGAGAGTGTGTCCAGGATATCCTTCTCCTCCTCCGGGGCTCAGGGCGGCCTCGTGCTCATCTACACCGATGACGGCATGGGTATCCCCGCTGCGGACAAGGAGAAGATCTTTCGCAAGGGCTTTGGGAGAAACACCGGGCTTGGGCTGTTTCTCACCCGGGAGATCCTCGCGATCACCGGTATCACCATCCGGGAGACCGGCGTTGAGGGAGAGGGTGCCCGGTTCGAGATCTTCGTCCCGGAGGGGGAGTACCGGTTCTCCGCGAACGGCTGAGGGGGGAAACGCTGCGGGTGACCGTTTTTGGGGGTTGAACGTTTCTGGTCGGCCGATCCTACCCGGATCAGGGGGTGCGATGAACGCCGCCATATTTGGGCTCCCGGGTAGCCGCCGGAAATTTTCGTCGTTTTTCTGCATTACTTCCGGGACCGGGTGTATAGGCTCGCCGCTCCGAGTCGAACCGGGGAGAAGGTGCTGGTGCCGCCGCGAACCGTAGGAACCCCGCGACGCTCTTTGACCCGGTCGAGTGCCACGCGATTCCTGCAGCGTGAGGGGGAGGGGCCGGGCGGCGAGGTCCGGATCGAAGTGGCCCGGAACGAGGCGGCGCTCGCCACCATTGCCCGGATGGGCTGGGAGACCATCACGATCCGGATGCTGCAGGAGGCGACGGGGCTCTCCTACCACCAGGTCCGGCGGATCCTGCAGGGCTACACCGCGAGGGGCATGACCTACTGCGGGCTCCTCGAGAAGTGTCCTGCCATCAGTGTGGTGGACGCGACGGTCATCGACGAGAGCACCGGGACGACCGTCCGCCGGCACGAACTCCACTTCCAGTTCGACGCCTGGCGCTACCGGGAGTGGGTGGCAGGGCTCGCGGTCTGGCTGGAGGACGAGGGAGGCGATGACCCTTCC
>JALNXI010000086.1 GCA_023230425.1 Methanoculleus sp.
CCGGCCCTGGCAGCCACGTGGGCGAACTCAAACGATATGTAGCCCCCGCCGATGAAGACGATCCGCTCCGGGAGCGCCTCAAGGGAGAAGAAGTCGTCGCTTGATGTCATGAGGTCCGCACCCGGGACACCGAGCGGCCGGGGGTGTGCGCCGGTGGCGATCACGATGTACCGGGCCGTGAGCGTGTCGCCGCCGACCGCCACCCGATTCGGGCCGGTAAAGCGGGCAGGTCCGTAGTAGGTCTGGACTCCCACCTTCTGGAAGCGCTCCTCCTTCCGCCGGGGAACGGGATCGGTGAACGTGCGCTCGAAGGCGACCAGCCGCGGCCAGTCGATCGAGACCTCCCCCCGGATACCGTTCCCCTGCTGATCGCGGACGCGCGCTACCACCTCGGCGGCGCCGACAAGCACCTTCTTCGGGACGCACCCCCGGAGAGCGCACGTCCCCCCGTACTCCTGCTGATCGGTGATCGCGACCTCCATACCGGCATCCCCGCAGTGCCAGGCGATGTCGGAACCGGCGACCCCGGTTCCGATAACGATGACATCATACTCCCGCTCCATGATAGGGCTCTGGTCGCCATAGCCCGCCATAAAGGTTTACCCGGGAGAGGGAGAGAGCGTGCAACCTCCCACAAGCATGCCGGAGAGTCCTTCGGAAAAAACAGGGGCCCTGTCACTCATACAGGCTACGGGTGACCCGGTGCGGGTGAAATCGCCCGCGGTGGAAGACCAGGACCTCGACCTCGGCGCCCTTGCGGAAGTCCCGCATCAGGAGGTCGTAGGTCCGCCGGACGTAGCGCAGCCCCTCCCGGGCGAAGAGGTCCCGGAGGGCTCTCCGGAACCGGATCTCCTGATCGAGGAACGCCACCTCGTATGCCCGGGTCTCCCGGGCGATACGGGCGCATTCAGTATCGTCGATCGGGTTATTGTAGCACCCGTGCTCGTTCAAGCCGCCGATCTGCCGCCAGTCGATGGCGCCCGTCTCGTCGGCCTCCCGGTGGAGCATGTAGGGGTAGACCCGGCAGATGGAGAACCGCCGGTCGTATATACTGCACCTGCCGCCTTCGAGGAATACACAGGACCCGTCCGGCCCTGTCCGGAGGGCGTAGCCGGAGACGTAGAACCGCCCCTTCTGGTCGCAGGCGTCGTAGCCGGGCGCCGGGATGAGGGCGTCAGCCGAGAATGAGCGGGCCCGGTCGGCGTCCTCCTCCAGCAGGAAGACATGCCCGTTGAACTCCCGGGTGCAGCACCGGCCGCAGCAGTCGCAGGAGAACCCCACGTCCTGGATGGTATCAATGAACTCCTCCTCAGGGAAGAGGAGAAGATTCTCGCGTTCCTGCTCAAGGGCATCAATCTGTTCATCGAACGAGAGCGTAAATGAGGGCCTCCATATCGTGAGTCCGGCACGAATGCCGGCATTGGTATCCTCAGGTATTGGACAGGAAGAGGGATATGCCCTTCGTCCGCAGTATAACAGTTCCGGCAGGAAGGGGCGGAATCCCGTGCAATCACCACCCGGGAGCCGGGATTCGGAAACGTATTAGAAGATTCATGCCCAACGAATATCATCACATCCGAGACATCCCCATGATAACGACGTTCATCACATTCATCGTCGGCATAGCGCTCCTCCTGAAAGGTGCCGACCTCTTCGTAGGCGGCGGAAGCGGGCTCGCCCTCCGCCACAGCATCTCTCCGGCCCTGATCGGGTCCACGATCATAGCGTTCGGGACATCCCTCCCGGAGCTCGTCGTCAGCACGAACGCCGCAGCCACGGGAAATACGGCCATCGCGCTCGGGAACGTCCTCGGAAGCAATATAGCAAATATAGCCCTCGTCCTGGCACTCTGCACCCTCATCCGACCGGGTATGGTTGCCACGTCAGGGACATCGCGCTCCGCGCTCATCCAGCACACCGCACTGATGCTCGTTGCGACGATGGTCTTCGCCCTGCTCGCCGCGAGAGGCACGCTCGACGCCCTTGCCGGAGCGGTGCTCCTCGTCCTCTTTGTGGTCATCCTCATCATTCTCCTGCGGGAGCGCCGCGAGGAGGATGCTGTCCACATCAAGTCGCACGGGTGGGCCGATGCCCTCTACATCGGCCTCGGGCTCGTCGCCGTCATCGTCGGGGCCCAGCTGGTCGTCACCGGCGCCGTCACGTTCGCGGAGGCCTTCGGGATCCCGGCCTTCGTCATCGGCCTCTCGGTCGTCGCCGTCGGCACATCGCTCCCGGAGCTCGCGACGTCCCTCGTGGCTGCTGTCAGAGACGAGGGCGCCATATCCATCGGCAATATCCTCGGGAGCAACATCTTCAACCTCCTCCTGGTCCTCGGTATAAGCCTCCTCCTCGCCCCGGTCACCATCGGGTCCTTCGCCGACATCATCGTCGTCGTCCTCTTCTCGGCCGCGATCCTCCCCCTGCTCTTTGCCCGCCCGGCCTTCGTCCGGGGCTGGTCAGCCCTCCTGCTCGTCGGCTACGCCGCCTACATCGCCTGGATCTTCGGGGCGGCACCCGGGTGACGGGCTCCGGCGGAAGACTTCGAAAATATTCGTAGGTTACGCAAAGATGATGCATCGAGGCGTGCATCTCCCTCTATCAAGAGGTGAACGGGTATGGGGAACTGGAAACTGGTGACGGCGGTCGCTCTCGGGTGTCTCGTGGTCGCCGCGATCATCGGGACCGCCCTCGCGTCGGAAGACGCCGGGACGGAGACCTGGGGGGACTTAGAGAAATTCGGATCGGAGAAGGAACTCAAGGCGTTCTTAAAGGAGCACACGCAGGAAGGGTGGAACGACGGCATCTACCCCCGGGCTCCGGGGGGTGCCGGACAGGAGACCACAATGAATGCACCGGCGCCGGAAACGACGGCCGCCCCGACATCCGCCGCTCGCGACTACTCCACGACGAACGTGCAGGTCGAGGGTGTGGACGAGGCCGACTTCGTGAAGAACGACGGGAAGTACATCTATATCATCTCCGGGGAGACGCTCGCGATCCTCGAAGCGTTCCCGGCAGAGACCGCGAAGATCGTCTCCGAGACCCGGATAGACGGGCGCCCGACGGCGCTCTTCCTCTCGGGGGACCGCCTGGTGGTCTTCGCCGTCGCAGAGGAGGAGGATATGACCACCCCGGAGGGGAGCGTAACACCGGTCCCGGTCTGGCGGACGGTGACGCGCGCCTATGTCTACGATGTCGGCGACCGGGCAGACCCGGAGCTGCTCCGGACCCTGACCTTCACCGGCGACTACTACGACGCCCGGATGGTCGGGGATTACGTCTACACCCTCACGCGGGAGTCTCCCGTCTGGGTGCGCGACGACATCGTCCTCCCCGAGGTGAGGGCAGGCGGCGCGGCGCCCATCCGGCCTGACATCTACCACCCAAAAACTCCCATGCAGAGTTACATCTTCTACACCGCAACCGCCTTCTCCGTCCGGAAGGATACGAGCGCCCCTGATGCCGAGACATTCCTCCTCGGCTACGACACCACCCTCTTTGCATCGCAGGAGAACCTGTATGTCGGCTACCGGAACACCGGACCGGCCTACTCCTCCGGGACGACATCGAAGAGTGCCGACGTCCGCGACCGGACGATCATCCACCGGTTCGCTATCGGAAAAGGGAAGATCGATTACCGGGCGATGGGCGAGGTTCCCGGACACCTCTTAAACCAGTTCTCGCTCGACGAGTACGCAGGGAACCTCCGGGTGGCGACGACCGTCGAGGGGTGGACGCGTGAGGGCTCTCTCCAGTACAACAACGTCTACGTCCTCGATCCTTCGATGAAGACCGTCGGGGCGCTTGAGCATATTGCGCCTGACGAACGGATATACGCCGCCCGGTTCGCCGGCGACCGGCTCTACCTGGTGACGTTCAAGCGGGTCGACCCCCTCTTCGTCATCGACCTCTATGACCCGAAACACCCGGGCATCCTCGGAAAACTGAAGATCCCGGGCTACTCGGACTACCTCCATCCCTATGACGCCGACCACATCATCGGTCTCGGGAAGGAGACAAACGAGAACGGGTGGGGCGGCGTCTCGGTAGGGGGCCTTAAGATCGCCCTCTTCGACGTCTCGGACGTGAACAACCCCAGAGAGGTCGACGCCGTCGTGATCGGGGAGGCCGGCACCGACTCCGCGGCGCTCCACGACCACAAGGCCTTCCTCTTTGCAGAGGAGAAAGGCCTCCTTATCATCCCGGTGAGCGAGATCAAGAGGGTGGAGAACCCCTCGTCGAGCTACCGCGGCTCCTACGGCACCACGACCTGGCAGGGTGCCTACATCTACTCGGTGAGCCCGGAGAAGGGGTTCACTCTCGCGGGCACAGCCGCCCATAGCGAGAAGGGTCCATCCTACACCTGGAACTCTCCCGACGCGGTGCGGCGGTCGCTCTTCATGGACGACACCCTCTACACCGTCTCGGCAAGAAGCATCGTCATGACCGGGCTTGCCGACTACAGCCGGGAGAGCGAGGTCTTCCTCCCCTACCGGGAGGAGGCCTACTCGACCCCCTACCCGGTCCGGTGACCAGGGGGACGGCGCTTCCTGACCGCCTTCGCGACCTCCATCACGACCACGACCAGGGAGGCGAGGGCGAGCAGCGAGAGCCATTCAGCCGGTGAGATCGGTTGCAACTGGAGCACGTCCTGGAGGAACGGTATGTAGAGCGCGAGGATGTGTACACCCTGCGCGGCAACGACGCCGGCGATCAGGAAGTAGTTGCGGCTTATCGGGACACGGAATGCCGAGAGGTACTCGGACCGGCAGTTGAAGACATGGAAGTTCTCAAAGAGCACCATAAGCAGAACAACCAGGTTCCGGGCCGCGAACTCGTCCCACCCGTTTCCAAGGAGCCAGTACCAGGCACCGAGCGCGACCAGCGCGATTGTCGTGCCGGAGAGGAGCGTCTCCTCTATCATCAGCCGGTTGAAGATCCCCTCCTCCGGCCTTCGTGGTGGCCGGTCCATGACACCGGGTTCTCCCCCCTCGAGCGCCAGCGCCACGTCCTGGATGCCGTTTGTTACCAGGTTCAGCCAGAGGAGCTGGACCGCAAGGAGGGGCAACGGAAGGCCTATGATGAGGGCGAGCATGAAGAGGAGAACCTCAGCAAACCCGGTCGAGATCAGGAGGTAGACAACCTTCCTGACGTTGTCGTAGGCATACCGCCCCTCCTCGATCCCGGCGACTATCGAGGCGAAATCGTCGTCGGTGACGATCAGCGACGCCGTATCCTTGGCGACGTCGGTCCCCGAACCCATCGCCACCCCGATATTCGCGCTCCGGAGAGCCGGGGCGTCGTTGACCCCGTCCCCGGTGACCGCGACAAACGCCCCGCTCTCCCGGTAGGCCTCGACGATCCGGAGTTTCTGCAGCGGCGTCACCCTGGCAAAGACCCGGCCCCGCTTCACCCGGTCAACGAACTCCGGCAGCGTCAGCAGGTCAGGATCCCCCAGCTCTGCGCCGGTGACGACCTCATCGGGCGAAGCTGCAATCTCAAGTTCCCGCGCGATGGCGAGCGCCGTTGCGGGATGGTCCCCGGTCACCATCACCACGTCGACCCCGGCGCGGCGGCACCGCCGCACGGCGTCGGGAACATCCGGCCTGATCGGGTCTATGAACCCGACCAGACCGAGGAGTTCAAGATGGGGCAATTTGGGTTTTTCAGGAGAGAACTGACCCTCTTCCACACGGCCATGGGCCACGGCAAGCACCCGGTAGCCCCGGGAGGTCAGGTCATCGAGGTCACGCTGCATGCGGTCCTGGTCGAGCGGGGTGTCGCCTTCCTGCTCCCCGGCCATAGTCCGGCAGAACGGGAGGATTGTCTCAACCGCTCCCTTGACCGCAACCTGGACTGCATCCCCCTCCCGGTACCAGACAGCAGCATACCGCTGCTCTGACTCGAAGGGGATCTCGGCAACGGCGGGTGCACCCGCACGGATAGCGGCAGGAACAAGCCCCAGTTTGTAGGTGAGCGCGAGAAACGCCACATCGATCGCATCGCCCCGGTGTGCCCAGGAGCCCTCGCCGGCCCGTTCCAGACCCGCCTCGTTGCAGATCGTTGCGGCCCGGGCAAGGCGCTCCAGCCGGCGACGGGCCGGCCCGGAGACCACAGCGCCGCCCTCATCGAGGACGTCTCCCTCGCCGGCGTACCCGGCTCCCGTGACGGAGAACTCCTCACCCGTGGCCAGGGCAACAACCCGGGCTGTCTGCTGGTTCACCGTGAGGGTGCCGGTCTTGTCGCTTGCGATCAGGGTGCAGCTCCCGAGGCTCTCCACGGCTGCCAGGAACCGGACGATGACGTTCCGCCCGGCCATCCGTGAGGTTGCGACCGAGAGCGCGACGGTCAGTGCGATCGGGAGGCCTTCGGGAATCGCCGAGACCGCGAGGGCGACAGCGAGGAAGAAGACCTCGACCGGCGGCATCCCCTGGCCGAGGACGATGATTGCAAGCAGCCCGGTGGCGGCGAGGACGGCGATGCTGATCTTTCGGGAGAAGTCTTCCATCCGGATGACGAGCGGGGGTTTGCCCATCTCCGACGCCATGACCGTCTCAGCGATCTGCCCGATCTCGGTGTTCCGGCCGGTCGCAACCACGATCCCGGTGCTCCGGCCGCTCATGACGGTGCTGCCGGCATAAAGCATGTTCAGGCGGTCGCCCGGGGGGAGAGCCGCGTCAACGGGGTCTGGGTTCTTCCCGACTGCGTGGGACTCGCCGGTCAGGAGGGATTCGTCGACCGCGAGCGCCCTGACCCGGAGGATGCGGATATCGGCAGGAATGCGGTCGCCTGACTCCAGGGCCACGCGGTCGCCGGGAACCATATCTTCGGCCGGGACGGTCGCATCAAGGCCGTCCCGCCTCACCCGTGCATAGACCTTGAGCATCTGCTGCAGGGCTGTTGCGCTCCTCTCCGCTCTTACCTCCTGGAACGTCCCGATGACGGCGTTGATCAGGATGACGATGAAGATGAAGGCCGCATCGGTGAGGTCGGCAAAGAGGACCGATATGATCCCGGCCGCAAGGAGGACGTAGATGAGCGGGCTCGTGAACTGGCGGAGGAAGACCTCAAACGCTGTCGGAGGCCGCTTCTGGGGGAGGGCGTTTGCCCCGAAGACCTCCCGCCGCCGGGCGACCTCCGCATCAGAAAGGCCCCCGGTCGGTGAGGCAAGCCGCTCGGCTACGTCGTCTGCCGGGAGGGCGTGCCATGCCGTCGTCCGCGATTTCTCGGGGGAAAGGGGGGAGGTTGTCATCGCCGCATTATTGTCCCGTACTTCCGCAGGACCGGACACCGCCGTGCGGGGCGTTAACCGGCCATGGCAGGTTCTTGCCAGGCCGGTTGCAGGATACACCGTCGAACGACGGTTTCCCGGAATACGTTTTAAAAAGGTGTCAGATCATCCGTCTATAAAAAACCCGGGGTTTCGGACTGCAGCCCGGTCAGGCGTGGATCATCGTCAGCATCATCTTGAAGCGGGTGGTAGCGTGGACCGCGTGGGGCTTTTGTGCCGGCATGATGATCAGGTCGCCTGTCTTCATCGGGTACTCGGTGCCCGTGATGGTGATGAGCGCCTCCCCGTCGAGGACCTGGAGGACGGCATCGTAGGGCGCGGTGTGCTCCGAGAGGCCTTCGCCCGCATCGAAGGCGAAGACCGTGATCGTGCCCGACTTCGTGTAGGCGAGCATCCGGCTGACGATCGAGCCCGGCTGGTAGGCAACGAGGTCGCGGGGGTCGATGACCTCTTCAGCGAGATTCTCTTTTCTTGCTTCTGGCATAGGAGGCAGTTTCACCTGCAGGGTCTTCTGCTTTGCGCCGTCATGACGAGCCCCTCACTGGTGCGACCCCGGGGGGTGGCGGCGCCCGGCACAAGGTGTACTCATACCGCTCGAATTGGGTAGTGCTCCAGCAGAGAACTGATAATCGATCTCGGTGGATCCGACCGAAAATTTCCGTTATCGGGCTCTGGTAACGCCCACCCTATTCCGGCTGTCGTTCATCCCTGACGAGATTGGTGCCGGACCCGGCCTGTCCCTGAGTTCGACCTTTTCTCGCAAGCATGTCCTCATGCTGTGGACCGTGGTGGCTATCGCCATGGGG
>JALNXI010000087.1 GCA_023230425.1 Methanoculleus sp.
AGCCCAAGGGGGAGCAGAAGCACGCTGATGCCGGTGAACAGCATCGAGGGCGAGAAGAGTTGCGGCGACGGCGCGCACAGGACGGGAAAGAAAGAGAATGCCGGGGCCGGGCAACGGCCCCGGGTCGTATCGTGCGGGATGGTACGGTGATCTTACATCGGGGGCATGCCCATGCCGCCCATGCCACCCATGCCGCCCATCTCGTCCATGCCGGGTCCACCCGCAGGTGCAGCGGATTTAGATGCGGCGATGACGTCGTCGATCCGGAGGATCATGACAGCGGCCTCGGCGGCACTGGAGACCGCCTGGGTCTTCACCCGCAGGGGCTCAATGACGCCGGCCTTGAGCATATCCCCGGAGACAGCGTTGAAGACGTCAAGTCCCATGTATTTCCCGTTTGCGCCACCCTTCTCGTGGGCTGCACGGAGGGCGACGAGCATGTCGATCGGGTCGAGGCCTGCGTTCTCGGCAAGCGTCCTCGGGATGATCTCAAGAGCGGTTGCGAACGCCTCGATGGCAAGCTGGGCGCGTCCGCCGATGGTTGCAGCGTATTCACGGAGCCGGAGCGAGAGCTCGATCTCGGGCGCACCGCCGCCGGCGACGAACTTCCTGTCCTCGACGGCAACGCTGACGACCCTGAGAGCGTCCTCGATGGCGCGGTCGAGTTCGGCGACGACATGCTCGGTGCCGCCGCGGATGATGATCGAGACCGCCTTCGGGTTATCGCACTCGGTGACGAAGATCATCTCTTCACCAGAGACCTTCTTCTCCTCGACGTTGCCTGCCTTGCCGAGTTCCTCGGGGGCAATGGCGTCGATGGAGCTGACGACGGATCCACCGGTGGCACGAGCGAGTTTCTCCATGTCGCTCTTCTTGACACGCCGCACAGCAAAGATGCCTGCCTTTGCGAGGTAGTGCTGGGCGATGTCGTCGATGCCCTTCTGGCAGAAGAGAACGTTTGCGCCGCTTGCGATGATCTTGTCGACGATGCCCTTGATCATCCGCTCCTCTTCGTCGAGGAACATCTGGAGCTGGTCGGGGCTTGTTATGCTGATCTCGGCGTCGACCTCGGTCTTCTTGAACTCGACGGCGGCGTTCAGGAGCAGGATCTTCGCGTCCTTGACGACGCGGGGCATGGCGGGGTGCACACGCTCCTTGTCGATGATCATGCCTTCGACGATCTCGGAGTCCTCGATGGATCCGCCGACCTTCTTCTCGACCTTCACGAACTCGGTGTCGACGGTGCCGTCGGCATCAGCGACCATCGTGATCGCCTTAACGACGAGCTCGGTGAGCTTCTCCTTTGCGGCCTCGGCGCCCTTGCCGGTCATGGCGGTATCGGCGAGTTTCTTGAGCATCACCATGTCGTCGGGCCTGATGTCGACAGCGATCTCGTCGAGGATGAGCTGCGCCTTATCGGCGGCCATGCGGTAGCCGTGGGCGATAACCGTGGGGTGCACATCCTGGTCGAGGAGATCCTCGGCCCGCTTCAGGAGCTCGCCTGCGATGACCACTGCCGTCGTGGTGCCGTCGCCGACCTCATCATCCTGGGTCTTTGCGATCTCGACCATCATCTTCGCGGCCGGGTGCTCGATATCCATCTCTTTTAAGATGGTCACACCGTCGTTTGTGATGACGACGTCGCCGATGGTGTCGACGAGCATCTTGTCCATGCCCTTAGGGCCGAGCGTTGTCCGTACAGCGCTTGCGACGGCCTTTGCGGCAGCGATATTGCCTGACTGTGCGTCACGACCACGGGTACGCTGGCTACCCTCTTTCAGAATAAGGATTGGTTGTCCTCCAAGACTTGACATAGGTATCACCGTTGTTAAGCGATAGAAAGGTAGGTTTGTAGTTCTATATATAATTATTCACTCAGTCATCATATCTATGAGTTCTGAGCCGTCTTCAAGGGTGTGGAGATGCTCTTCGCCGATAAGGAGGGTTTTGCCGATTTTTTTCTGCTTTTTATAATCCGTGACGACGCACACAGCAAACGTCTTCGTGATCTGGGATATGTTGCCGATGAGGGAAGCGCGCTTTACGATCTTCTGGGAGGTGCCGTATGCCGTCAGGATTGTATGCCGGTCAAAGAGCGCCAGCGCCTGGAACGGGGCCTGCCGCATCGCGTGGATCTCCATCCCCATCCGTTCAAGATTGATGAGAACGTCACCGGTCGCGGATTCCGGAGATGCAGGGGGTTCGGGAGAGCGGTAGCCGATGAGCTCAATCGTCTCGACGAGCGGGGCATTGAAGAGTTCCTCGAGCCTGATAGCGACATCGAGCGTGGTGCCCATGCCACTCTCGTACTTGCTAATGGTCCGGCGGGAGACCCCGAGGTGCGATGCGAGATCCCCAAGTGACATCCGGGAGCGCTCCCGCACCTCCCGGAGGAGGTCGCCTTTGATCTTCACGTAGAGGCCGCCGGGGGATGCATAGACCATTGGCGAGAGCCCTTCCGCAAAGTAGTCGTAGAGTGTCTCGGGGTTGAGAGCAAAGAGCCCGTAGCGGATGTAGACAACTCCGCGCTCAAGTTCGGCATCGCGGGCTCGCTCTCCGACGATGAGAGGGGTGGCCTGGAGGTACCGGGCGATCAGGTTGAGGTCCCAGGCTATATCGGCGCTCACGCTATCGATGTGAGAGACGACTTTGATGATGACGAGGGTGTCGCCTTTCTTCGCAATGAGGTCGAAGCTCCGCGGACGGATGTTGCACCGCTCCGAGACGTCGAAGTCCGCGAGGAGCATAATGCTGATGACCATCTGAGGAAGGCGATCCTGCGACATAACCCGTAAGAATCGATATAGCCGGAGAACGATATAAACTATAGGGTTATGCGGATCGGGATCGATGATACGGATTCCCCTGCCGGGATGTGCACCACCTATATCGGGGCGGTTCTGGTGCGGCGGCTGGAGCAAGCAGGAATCCGTGTCGTTGAAGCCCGACTGGTCAGGCTGAACCCGAACGTCATTCACAAGACCCGGGGGAACGCGGCGGTCTGCATTGAGGCCGAGGGTGATGGGGAGACGGCGTTCGCACTTGCCTGCGCGTGCGTGGAAGAACTCGCGGAGTTCGACGCCGCCGGGACGAACCCGGGTGTGGTGGTCGCCGGGGTCCGGCCGCCGCCGGACTTTTACTACGCGGCGCTCCGGGACTTCTGCAATGTGAGTGAGGCCATCGATCTGCTCGAGTCGGTCGGGGCCCGCTACCGCGGCTACAAGAACCGGCGCGGCCTTATCGGCGCAACCGCGGCGGTTGCAAGCGAGTTCCCCGACCGGACGTATGAACTGCTTGCCTACCGGAAGCGGGAGATGTGGAGCACCCCCCGGCAGGTGGACCGCGGGAGCCTCTTCTGCGCCGAGGAGATGACCTCCCCCCACACCTGGGACACGGTGGACCGGGAGAACGACGTGGTGGTCTGTGTGCCCCACACACCCGACCCGGTCCTCTTCGGCATCCGGGGGGAGAGCCCGGCGTGGGTCCGGGAAGCCCGGTCCTACGTCCACTCGGAGGAACCGGCCTGTGAGCAGGTTTACACCACCAACCAGGGGACGGACGCCCACCTGCTGCCGGGGAAGGTCGGAGCGCTCCGGGAAGGGCGGTCGTACCTGGTGCGGGGCACGGTTGCCGGGTCGCCGGTCACCGGGCCCGGCGGCCATGTCTCGTTCCTCCTCGCAGACGAAGGCGTTGAGGTCCGCTGTATGGCCTACGAGCCGACCAAGGGGTTCCGTGACGCCGTGAGGGGCCTCGTCCCGGGAGATGTGGTGGCCGTAACCGGGAGTTACAAAGGGGAGAGTCTCAACCTCGAGAAACTCGGGATATGCCGCCTCGCCGATGCTGTTCGCATCCGCCCACCGGTCTGCCCTGCCTGCAAGAAGAGGATGACGAGTGCCGGGGCAGGAAAGGGCTACAAGTGCAGGGCCTGTGGGGGCCGCAGCCGGGAGCCGGAGGTTGAGGTGCTGGAGCGCCGGATCCGGCCCGGATGGTACGAGGTCCCCCCCACCGCCCGCCGGCACCTCTCCCGGCCGCTGGTGCGCGGCGTCCCTGCATGGGAGCAGGCGTTCTCTGGATGAAACGCGGGAGTTGATCCTGGGGCACGGCCTCCTGCGGGTTTTTCTTCAATCAGGGAAAGATTCTGCCCATTTTCCCCAAAGTCCGCCACGCCCGCGTGCTTGATACCTGAACCGGGGGCTCTCCCCACAGGGTAAACTAAACGGACTTTACAAAAAAAGATTTATAACGTTTGGGCATTAACTAATCCTTGGTGATCCCGTGCCGACTATCAGCGGCGAAGGCGCACATGTTCTGACCTGTCCGCCCGTGACGGTGCCAACCCCGGCGAGCAGGGTTCAGCAGCAGGCTGTACAGATCCGCGGTCAAGTATGCACGGAGCGGAGACGAAGATAATCCTCTGGATACCCTTCTGTCTCCCGGCCCGAAAGTCCGCTCTTCAGAGATGGTCCGGCACACATCCGGACCCCCGACACGGCGGGGCGAGCGGGATCATCCCGTGTCGGATAACCAGTCATCCCCTGTCTGGCAGCGGGGACCCGACCCACGGGTTCCCGCAACAATTCAACATTTTTTAGGCGGCGGGCCTTCCCCACCGTGAGCGCTCCGGGACAACCTCACGAAAAGACAAGGTGTTATTGTGCATGAATGCCAATGTCTCTTAAGAGCTGGTGTATCACTATCATGACCTTCAAGTATGGGGATGCGGTACAACAGGCGCGAGTGCGCCCAGGAATGACAGTCGGCGAACTCGTCGATGAACTCGGAAAAGCAGGAGCCTACAACGGGGGGTCCCTGTGGCAGGCGGTCAACATCTACGAACGGATGCTCCGCGACGAGAAGGCGCTGAAGTTCTTCGGCCTCTCGGGCGCCATGGTCCCCGGCGGCATGGGGGGCATCGTCAGCGACCTCATCAGGCGGGGGCACATCGATGTGCTCGTCTCGACGGGAGCGAACCTTACCCACGACACCATCGAGGCGATCGGTTGTCACCACTACCACGGGACCGCTCAGGTCTCGGACGCCGAACTCTGCGAAGAGGGGATCAACCGGATCTATGACATCTTCCTCCCGAACGAGGCATTCATCAGGTTCGAAGAGTTCATGCAGGATGTCTACTCGTCCCTCCCGGAGGGTTCGACGGTCTCGATCTCCGACCTTCTCAACCGGATAGGGAGCAGGCTTGACTCCGGGATCCTCGCCGAGGCGGCAAAGGCCGGGGTGCCGGTCTACTGCCCCGCCATCCAGGACTCCATGATCGGGCTGCAGTACTGGCTGTTTTCCCAGACGCACAAGATCGTGGTCAGTGCCTTTGGAGACATGCCCGGACTCCTCGACCGGTGCTTTGAGGCCGAACGGGCCGGGACCATCCTCGTCGGCGGCGGTGTCCCGAAGAACTACATCCTGCAGAGCAAACTGATGACCGAGAGCGGATTTGACTACGCTGTCCAGCTCACCGGCGACCGACCGGACCTCGGCGGCCTCTCGGGCGCGACGCTCGATGAAGCCCGCTCGTGGGGCAAGCTCACCGGGGAGGCCACCGCCGCGACGGTCTACGGCGACGCGACCATCAACCTGCCGCTCCTCGTGGCCGCAACACTCGAGAGGCTGGAAAGATGACCGAGCTCATCCTCTCGCTCGACGTGCTCGACCGGAAGCGGGCGTGTGCAATCGCGGAGTCCTGTGCGCCCTTCATCGACGCGGTCAAGATCGGCTACCCCCTCGTCCTCTCGGCCGGCCTCTCTATCGTCGAGGACCTCTCCGGCCTCGGCCTCCCGCTCATCGCTGACTTCAAGGTCGCGGATATACCGAACACCAACCGCCTCATCTGCGAAGCGGTCTTCTCAGCCGGGTTTGACGCCGTCATCGCCCACGGGTTCGTGGGGGCCGATGCGACACGGGCCTGCGTCGAGGTGGCGCACAACCACGGCGGGGCCGCCTACATCGTCGCGGAGATGAGCCATCCCGGGGCGACCGAGTTCTTCCACGGGGGCGTGGCCGAGCGCCTCGCGACGCTCGCAGTCTCCTGCCGGGCCGACGGCATCATCGCCCCCGCCACCCGCCCGGACCGGATCAGCCGGCTCCGCGAGATCGTCGGGACGAAGGCGATCTACTCCCCGGGCGTGGGGGCCCAGGGCGGCGACCTCGATACGGTTGCCCGGCTGGTCGACGGGGTCATCGTCGGGAGGAGCATCTACGAGGCAGAGGACCCAGGCGCCGAAGCCGAGCGGTTCTCCCGCATCCGCCGGTGATGAGTTCTCCGTTCCGATCCCACGGGATATGACGAGCCCTATGAGTGTTCTGAGGCGGATGCGGCCCATCCCGCATCTCAAGAATTATATAATCTCCTGCAGACACTGATACTATGAACTGGAGCCCCGAACAGCGGAGACTGGCGGAGAAATACCGGAGCCTCAACGATATCCCCGTAGACGAGCGGCGGTACAAGTGCCACACCTGCCATTTCGTCGTAGATGAGACCCCCTGCCCTCACTGCGGCGAGTCGTCGCTTGAGGTCATGTGCCCGCTCGACCACTGCGACTGCCATCACTCCATCGTCGAGAGCATCGAGTACTGCCCGCTCTGCGGCCATGCCGTCTGCCCGGAGTGCGGGAGCCACGATGTCATGCAGATCAGCAGGGTCACTGGATATCTCCAGGACGTAGCGGGCTGGAACGCGGGCAAACAGCAAGAGTTGAAAGATAGAACCCATTACTCTGTCGTATGACATATTTTGTCAGGGACGATACTCTTCTCCTCCGCGGCCGGTTCCGGGCAGCCAGCACCGGCATCAACGGCGGTATCACCGACGTCACGACGGTCCTGAACCACACGGTGCCGCACGATTTTTGTGACGAACCGCGGCGCTACCTCGACCTTCTCGCCGCCCGGCACGGCCTCTTCCGTGAGTACTTCGGGCTCCTGACCGCTGTTGATATGCGTCACCTCTGCGTGCTCCAGTATGACTTCGTCACGGTCTTCATCACCGCCGGGGTGACGAACCCGACCCCCCCCATCACCGCTCCGCATACCATCAACATCATCGCCCACAGCCGGGAGGGGATGTGCGACGCGGCGCTCCTCGAGACGATCGTCACGGTGACCGGGGCGAAAGCCCAGGCGCTCCACGACCTCGGCTACGATTTTCCCGGCACCACTACGGATGCGGTCGCCGTCGCCTGCGAGCGCGACGCCGCCCCGGTACATACCTATGCCGGGACACTGACCGAAGTCGGCCGGCGGGTCCATGCAGCCGTCCTCTACGGTGTCCCGGAGGCCCTCGCACGACAGCAGGGGGAGATCCGGCGGAGCGGCCCGTCATTCTTCATCTACAGCCGTTACGGCGGAGAACACTGGCTGGAGTGGGAGAAGGAGGGGTGTCCCTACTACCCCTGCCATTTTCCAGGCCAGCGGTGCGACTACTGCTACTGTCCCTGCTACCCCTGCACCGACGAGGAACTCGGAGAATGGGTCGAGAGTTCGAACGGCGGCAGGATCTGGGGGTGCGCGAGCTGCACGCTCCTGCACATTCCGGAGGTTGCAGACTACGTAAAAAGAAATCCCGAGGCCACTCTCGCCGAGCTCAAGCGCCTCCGGGACCGGTTGTGAACTACCCCACCCTTCCGGATGGGGCTTCCCGGCTATCATCCCCCTCCCCAGCGGGAGCGAGTCCACAGGCTCGACGGCACGTTCCGTACCTGAGAGTGCAAACAGTTTGATGTTGATTGCGGCGTTCTGGTCCCGGTCGTGGCGCGTCCCGCAGGTCGGGCAGGTCCATTCCCGGTCCTTGAGCGTCAGGTCGGTCTTCCGGTAACCGCAGACCGAACAGGTCTTCGAGGAGGGCTCGAACATCCCGATCCGGAGCAGGGGTTTCCCTGCTTCCTGACACTTGTATGCCAGCATCGAAACGAACGTTCCCCACCCGGCGTCGCTGATCGCTTGTGCCAGACCGTGATTCTTCACCATGCCGTCCACGTTCAGGGTTTCCACCGCTAACGCTTGGT
>JALNXI010000088.1 GCA_023230425.1 Methanoculleus sp.
TATTCCGAAACCTGCCCTGGCGACGGGAGATCCTCTCCGGCCTGCTTGGGGCGGACCTCATCGGGTTTCACACCTACGGCTACGTCCGCCACTTCCTCTCCAGCGTCCGGCGGATCCTCGGGCACGAGCACTCCTTCGGGGAGGTCCGGACCGGCACCCGGGTGGTACGGACTGACCTCTTCCCGATGGGCATCGACTACCACCGGTTCGCTGACTCCGCGGGCAGCGCCCCGGTTCAGAAGGAGATCACCCGGATCCGGCATAAATACGGGAGACGGAAGATCATCCTCTCGTTTGACCGCCTTGACTACACGAAGGGGATCCCGCTCCGGCTCGAGGCCTTCGACACACTCCTTACAAAGAAGCCGGAGTACCAGGGGAAAGTCTCCCTCGTCCTCGTCGCAGTTCCGTCCCGGGCCAGCGTCGGCCGCTACCAGATGCTGAAGAAACAGATCGACGAACTCGTCGGCCGTATCAACGGGAAGTACGGGACGACCGACTGGATCCCGGTTCGCTACTTCTACAACTTTCTCCCGTTCGAGACGCTGGTGGCGTTCTACAGCGCCGCCGACGTCGCCCTGGTGACGCCGCTCCGGGACGGCATGAACCTGATGGCGAAAGAGTACGTCGCCACCCGGACTGATGGCACCGGAATGCTCATCCTCTCCGAGATGGCAGGAGCGGCGGAGGAACTTGGGGAGGCGATCATCGTCAATCCGAATGACCAGGATGCGGTGATCGAGGCAATCGAAGCGGCGCTTGCCATGCCGGAGAAGGAACAGGTCGAGCGGAACCGGACTATGCAGAGGAGGCTGATGCGCTACGACATCGGGCGCTGGGTCGGCGATTTCCTCACCCGCTTAAGCGACGCCCGGGCGATCCAGGTCGAGCGCTCCGAACAGATCGTCACTCCTGCCATCAGGGACCGGCTGGTCACGGACTACGCTGCCGGCAAGGACCGGCTGCTCCTCCTTGACTACGACGGCACCCTGGTGCCCTTCGCCGCAAAACCGCAGAAGGCGGTCCCGGGTGAAGCCACGAGAGAGGTGCTTCTGGGCCTCTCCCGGGTTCCAGAAAACGAGGTAGTGGTGATCAGCGGCAGAGACCGGTATACGCTGGATGCCTGGTTTGAGGGGATGGATATTGGCCTCATCGCCGAACACGGTGTCTGGGTGAAGGAGCGTTCCGGGGAGTGGCGGATGCATGAGGGACTCTCCGACGATTGGAAAGGGGAGATCTATCCGCTCCTTGAGCTCTACACGGACCGCACACCCGGCGCTTTCATCGAGGAGAAGGACTACTCCCTCGTCTGGCACTATCGGAGGACTGAGCCGATGCTTGGCGCACAGCGGGCGAAGGACCTTAAAGACGACCTCCTGCACCTGACGTCGAACCTCAATGTCGGCGTCATGGAGGGGAACAAGGTTATCGAGATCAAGAGCACCGCCGTCGACAAAGGAAGGGCGGCGCTGAACTGGGTCTCCCGGCACGCCTGGGACTTCATCCTCGCTATCGGGGATGACAGGACCGACGAGGACCTCTTTGCGGTGATGCCGCCCGAAGCCTACTCGATCAAGGTCGGGCTTGCCCCGAGCAGGGCCCGCTTCAACCTGGTTGCCCAGCGGGACGTGCTGCCCCTGCTCCGGAGATGCATCGAGTGCGGCAGGGATGGAGTGACCGGGAAAAAAGAGAAGCCGGGGCGAAAGGAAGGTCTTATCGGGTCGATTGCTCCGGGATGACGGACCTGACCGTCAGGAAGACCGGCCCCCGGAGGTCCACCTTCTTGTTGTGGTCGGTGATGTAGCGCATCGCGTACTCCTCGATGCGCAGGTTAATGTCTGAGGGGAGTTTTGCCATCTTCACCTGGACACGGGTCTCCTCCCCGCACCGCGCCGCCTCCTCGATCCGGGTGGCGGCGAGGCTTGCCGCGGCATCGAGGTAGGTGATGCCCGTAGAGACCCCTTCGCGCCGGACCTCCGCCCACTTATCGAGGTCCGGCACCCCGAGCACCGAGCCGTTGTGGACGAAGACCTCGTTCGCGCAGGCGGGTCCGCAGAGTTTCGTGTTGGACTCGGGCTCCTCGACGATGACCTCCACCGGCCTCCCGGCGATCTCGCCCTGCCACGCGACGAACGTGCAAGGTCCTGGGGCGGCGGCGTGCTGTGCGGCCGTATCATGGATCGCCTCTGCCATCTGTTTCCCGGTCGCGGAGGCCGGTTCAGCACGGAGATGGATGGCGCTGGCGATCTGGCGGTCGGAGAGAGTTTGCGGGAAGAACTGTGGGTAGGTGAGCTCGCGGATGTCGTTAGACTGGTAGGCGATCATCGCGAGCCGTTCCACCCCGAGGCCGAGGTTCATCACCGGCACACCGATCCCGTACTCCGCGAGCGCCGAGGGTGAGTACATACCGAATGTGGCGACCTCTACCCAGTCGAGGACCGGGTGACGGGCGTAGACCTCCGTCTGGGTCTCGGGCATGTAGTACTTCGACCGCTTCTCGTCGGGCTGGAACCGGAACTCAGTGAACCCGAAGGCCGAGAGGAGGGCCTCGCTGATGGCTTTGCCCTCTTCGAGGGTGATATCGTCTCCCGCGACGACGCAGGAGGCCGAGTGGTAGGCCATCAGGCGGGTGGGGCCCTCCTCCTGCTCCCGCCGGAAACACCGGTCCACCGAGAAGAGCCGGATGGGGAGGTGGCGCTTCTGCCAGAGGGAGGAGAGCGTCAGGAACCAGCCGCTCGTCATGTGGCTCCGGAGGGTGTTGCGCGACGACTCGGGGGCCAGCGCCCGGAACTCGGGGAAGACCGCGTCAAGGATGTGCACCACGGCGGCGTCATCGGCCTCAAGGACGGCCGCGAGTTCATGCGTCAGTTCGTCGCCGTCGATCGTCCCCTTCTTGTAACCGTGGAGGGTCTCGCGGAGTTTCTCCTCGGTCTCGGACTGGACCGCCCGCCCGAGGATTGCCTCGATCTCCTCCACCCGCTTCCGCGCTATCCCGACGTTCGGGCGGGGCAGGCCGCCCAGGTAGAAGACCCGGTCGAGGACAGCCATTGCTTCGGGGCCGAACTGCCGGTAGATATCTGACTCCTCAACGATCAGAGGGTTGATCGCCTCGTCAAACCCCATCGAGAGGTAGGTCTCACGGAGCCGTTGCACGATCTCGAAGATCGGGTGCGCCGTAGCCCGGGTGTACTTCAACCGGGGGTATCGGCCCGATATCCCCGGCGGGGTCAGCACCGACGGCCCTTCGTGCCAGGCGTGCTCGAAGTCCTCTCTCGCTCTCTTTTTGAACTCTTCCACATCAAATCTCATACGTTCCGCTCCAGACAGACGACCCGGCTCACCGGGCTCTCGTCCCTGATGAAATAGTCGCAGTGTTCCGCAATTTTCTCCGCAAACGCCCGCACGCCGCTGTGTTCTGGCATCTGGTCCCTCTGTAATCGTTTCCTACTGTATCCCAGGTGCATATATCCCTTTACTTCCACGAACCGGGCCCCGGAGTCCTGGTACATCGCCGCATACCTCTCAGGCGCGAAGTCGTTGTAGCCGCGCACCACCGTGGTGCGGATGGCGGACCGGCGGCCCCGAAGTCCGGCCAGGCTCTCCTGCACCCGGTCCCAGTAGTCCTCCCGGGGCCGGCAGAGGCGGAGGTAGGTCCCCCGGTCAGGGGCATCCAGGGAGACGTAGGCCTGGTAGGGCCGGCATCGTTCGAGGACGTCGGGCCGGGTGCCGTTTGAGACGAGGAACGTCGTATACCCTTCAGTGTTGAGGCCGTCGATCAACTCAGGGAGGCGCGAATAGCAGGTCGGCTCCCCCGAGAGCGATATAGCGACCATCGTGGGGTTGAGGGCCTCCGCGAACCGTTCCGGCGTGACGTAGGGCGAGACCTTGTAGCCCGAGAGCGCCTTCTTCTGGAGGCGCCGGAGGTTCTCGATGATCACGGCCGGGGGGCACTCCTCCTCTTCCGTCACCTCGTGTTCGAACGACCGCCAGCAGAAGAGGCACTGCTGGTTGCACCGCAGCGTCGGGGTCATCTGGACACAGCGGTGGCTTTCGATGCCGTAGAACTGCGCCTTGTAGCACATCTCCCCACCCTTGAGCGCCCGCTTGTTCCACATGCAGGGCTTGACGGCCGCCGACGAGGCAGGGTTAACGAACTGGTAGCCCTGCCTCCGGAGGGCCTTACATGCTTCTGAGTGCATCGATACCGAGTGTCTCCAGAGATTCCTGCAGGGTGTTTCTGACCGCGTCCACGAGCGCGAGACGGCTGCTCCGGGTCTCGCCCTCGCTTTTGAGCACCGGGTCGTAGTGGTAGAAGGCGTTGAAGAGGTCGGCAAGCTCGCGGGCGAAAGCGGCGAGCTGGTGCGGGCGGAGTTCCACCACGGTCTGCTCGACGACGGCGGGGAACCGGACCAGGTGCCGGGCGAGCGCGATCTCGTGCTCCGTCTCGTAGTGATACGCCGGCTCGAATTTCCCGGCCTTCTCGAGGATACTACAGGCGCGTGCATGGGCGTACTGGATGTAGGGGCCGCTCTGCCGCTCGAAGTTCAGCGCCTCCCGCCAGTCAAAGACCGTGCTCTTCTCAGGGGAGACCTTCACGATGTCGTAGCGGATGGCGGCGATGGCGACCGACTTTGCGATTGAGCACCGCTCCTCTTCGGGGAGTTCCGGGCGGCGGACGGTCACCTCGTCGTATGCCTTCGCCGTCACCTCCTCGACCAGTTCGTCCGCCGAGACGAACTTGCCCGCCCGGGTGCTCATCGAGCCCTCCGGGAGGGAGACGAACTCGAAGTAGACGATCTCGGGCGGCTGTTCGCCGAGGAGTTCGAGGGTGGCACGGAGCTGGGCGCCGATCAGTTTGTGGTCCGCCCCGAGGACGTCGATCATCCGGTCGAAGTTGCGCCCCTTCCAGGTATGGTAGGCGAGGTCCCGGGTGCTGTAGACCGATGTGCCGTCGCTCCGCCGGAGGATGTACTTCTTCTCAAAACCCCGCTCCGAGAGGTCGACCCAGAGGGTCTCGTCCTCGTGGGCCTGCGGCAGGTGCCGGACCCGTCCGATGATCCGGTCCACGTCGCCGATCCGGACAAAATCGCTCTCCCAGACGAACCGGTCGTGGTGGGCGTTTAAGGCGGCGAGGGTCGCCTTGATCCCTTCCGCACAGAGAGCGACGGCCGCCCGGAACTTCCCGACGGTCTCCGGGTCGCCGCGCTCCACCTGCTGCATGAGGTGGTCGATCTCACCGGCGATCTCGGGGTTCTTCTGGAGTTCCCGGTTCGCCGCGACGTAGACCCGGGCGACGTAGTGGTCCTCCTTCTCGCCCTCCTCACGGGCGATGCCGAGGTGGTCGAACCCCCACGAGACGATGGCGATCTGGCGGCCCATATCGTTCAGGTAATACTGCGCCTCAAGCGGATACCCTGCTTTCCGGAACGCCCGGACAAGAGAGTCGCCGATGACCGTGTTCCTGATGTGGCCGACGTGGAGGGGGCCGTTCGGGTTGGCGCTCGTGTGCTCAAGCACCACCCGCACGGGGCGGCGGGGAAGGTTCCCGTAGCCGGGCTCGAGCGCCGCCCTGACCGCCTCCGCTAGAAGCGACGGCCCAAACCGGAAGTTGATGTAGGGGCCCGTTGCCTCAACCTGGATATCGCCGAGTTCGGGGCTCGTCGAGAGGCTCTCCGCGATATCGGAGGCGATCTGGTGAGGAGCTCTCCTCTGCTTCTTCGCGAGTTTAAACGCTACGGTCGAGGCGAGATCAGCGTGATCCCCCCCTGTCGTGAGGAGGACATCCTCCTCACCGGTGCATGCCCGGAGCATGCGCTCAATCTGTTGGTACTTCTCCTGAAACATCAATATCCGGTCCTGTAACGCAGGATCGCTGCGATCCCGCCGAATGCGTTGTAGAGTACCGAGCCTTCCTCGAAGTCGTCCGATACTATCCGAACCTTCGCGCTGCTCTGGTCCGCGAGCATGGTCAGTTCGTCTATGATATCGGCCTCTTCCGCCACGTAGAGCGACGCTCCGTCGTTTGGGCAGGTGCCGAAGTCGAGATCTTTGATATGTTTGCCCGGCTCGATGCTGACCGTCCGCTCCTCGGTGTAGTCGCTGTTTTGGCAGGCGAGTTTCAGCCGGGCCCTCCGGAGCTTGTCGGAGAGGAGGAGGGTATCGACGGCGCCGAGCTCCAGGTTCTTCCGGACGCTCTCCTCGCCGTAGGAGGCGGCGCCGTCATCCTTGACCAGTTCCTGCAGGAACCGGTTCATAATGTTCTTCTCCTTGATGATATCGAGGCCTTTGAGGGCTTCCCCCGCACTCTCGACGAGCTCGGCAAGCCCGCTCTCGTTCGTGTAGGAGACGTCGAAGATCCCGATGATCCGCTTCTGCAGTTCGTGGTGGAGGTAGCCGCCTGCCTCGAACTCCTCCTTGGTCGGGGTCGGGCCGCCGATCAGTACGCCCTTGAACCGCTCGAAGAAGTCCTTCTCGGCAAGGAAGATATCACTCGCCCGGTCGCCGATCTTCTTGTAGAACTCGTTGATGGCGATCAGCCGTAGCCGCTGGAAACGGACGCTCGACTGGCCGCCCTTTCGCTGCTTGCCGGGGACCGTCGAGGTGACGCCGTGGACCGGTTCGATCCGGTTGCCCCGGAGAAAGCCGATGTAGGCCTCCCGCCGGTCGAGGACGATCAGGCCGTAGACCTCCTTCTCCCCGAGCATCTGCTGCAGCGGCTCGAGCTCAAATGAGGAACTGCACCGGTACATGTAGGTGTTGAGCGGCTCAGGCGGCTCGATGATCTCGCAATTCAGGTCGGTGCGGTCACCGCCGATGTTGATCGTGCCGCAGAAGATCGCCATGCCGTGCTCCGGCGGGCGCTTATAGTATTTCAGGCGGGAGAGAATGGAGGATATAGCACTCTGGACGTTCGTCCGGGTCTGTTTGCTCTTGATGTTGGCGCACTGCCCGAACTCGTCACGGAGTTGGGCGGTCACGTCGTATATCTGCTTATCGGGGGGTATATACAGGGTGATCAGCTCGGTACCGCTCCCTTCCTTCTCCGCAAGCCTCTCAAGCATCTTTTTAAATTCGTAGCGCTTTCGCGCGGTATCCATCTCTTGCGTCTCTTCCATTGGGCGTTCACCAGGCTCGCTGAATATTGTTCATTGGTCGAAGCTACTATGTGTTTCTCTGGAGAGGGCATAAATCTGCGCACATTTGCCGGTCTTCTCTGCACCCGCCTCGCGCCGGGCGCACTCGCGCTCTCCTCACTGCAGGCACCGGCAGATGAGGCAGATCGTCTTTGCGTCGACGATCGTGCCGTCTGCGATCATCGCCGCGAGGTCCGCTATGGGAACGCGGACGACCTCAATCACTTCATCGTCGTCCATCCCGTAGTCGGAGCACGGCGAGAGCCCCTCTGCGAGGTAGAGCCAGATACGCTCGTCGGTGTAGCCGGGAGAGGAGTATATCCAGCCCATCGCGGCGAATGTCTCTGCCTTCATCCCGGTCTCCTCGATCAGCTCCCGGCGGGCGGTCTCGGGGGGCTCCTCGCCCTCGTCGATGGTGCCTGCCGGCGCTTCGTAGATGTATTCATCGATGGCGAACCGGTACTGCCGGATGAGGTAGCAGTCGTCCCCCTCGATCGGGAGGATCGCAACCGCCCCGCCCGGGTGGACGACCACTCGTTCCCTCTTCTCCCCGTTTGAGAGGGTGACCTCTCTCTTCTCGATGGTGAGCCGCTTGCCTCTGTAGACCTCCATGTTACTCCTCGTAGTCGATCGGGTCCGGGCTTCCGATGGCCGCAAACGCCTCCCTGCGATAGTGGCAGGAGGAGCAGACCCCGCACGCCCGTTCGT
>JALNXI010000089.1 GCA_023230425.1 Methanoculleus sp.
CTCCCCTGCACCCTCCTCCGGCAGGACGGAAGTCTCGAAGGGTTCTGCGAACCCCTGGTCGCCGGAGAAGTGGACCGTGTCGTCCAGTTCGAGCGGATCGGGTTTGCGCGGATCGACTCGGCGGACGGTGGCCGGGTGAGCGCGTATTTTGCGCACCGGTGAAGCGGCTTCGCCGGATGCGGAAGGGGGGGACGGGCAGGCCTCCTCTTCACGTGACCTTTTTTGGGACGGCCGCCGCTGAAGGCCGGTGCACCGTCTTTGGCCCTGTAAAAATCGTTCTCTGGAGATTCATCCCTGGAACGGGCCCGTACTTCAGATCGACCCTTTTCACGATTGCAATGAATCTATAGGGTGCGAAGTGAGACGGACTGGAGGTCCCTCTGGTGCGAGTGCTGACTGGCCGGGAGGGAAGCACCCGGCATGGACGAGGAAAAATCCCGGTACAGTGGACCGTGGGGATATCGCGTCTGGGGGAGGGGCTGACGGGGAGTGCGACCGGAGGGAGCTTGAGAAACCCGGAGGGTTTCGAGGGGGTCTCCCCCTCCCCTGTCTCGCGCAAAGGTCTGTGCACACCTCATCAGCCCCACCCCTCCCGGCCTCCGGCCTCCTCCCCGCACCTTCGGTGCTCAAACTCCTGCCCTTCGGCCAGTCGTTCCCCGCCCCAGGGGCGGGGGCAGTCATGGCGATATGCGATGGACGGAACATCCGAAGCTTGAGAAGACCGAAGACCTTCGAAGAGCGCGAAGCCAACGTGCCAGGCAAACCGGGGACAAAACCGATTCTGAACACCTGCATCCCGCACGAAGAAGAGGTCAGGCAATGAGAGCCCCATACGCACTTCGCCGGGGTTACACATTAATAACTAAATGTTCAAGATCGTATACAACGGCTGCAATATGAAGCGAAATACATTCTATCTTCTGACCGGTGTCGTCGCGCTCGCCGAGGTCGGCATCTTCTGGCTCTCTGTGGAGCTTGAAAGGCCGATCCTGATCCAGGTCGCGTTCGTCCTCGGCGTCCTCCTGATCTACGGGGCGCGAAGGATGGTCGAGGACAGGGTAGAGGATGAACGGACGGCGATGATCACCCAGAAGGCAGCGCTCCGGACGCTGGAGGTATTCTGGGTAGTCTTCTTCGTGTTCAGCCTCGGAAGTGCGGTCGTTGCGTTTTCGAGGCCGCTCGGACTGCGCCCGCCCCATCCGGGTCCCCCCAACATGGCCCCTGTCGACGTGCTCGAACTCCCGTTCGTCGGCGGTTTTGCTGTCTTCCAGATGGCGCTCCTCTGCCTGATGATCTTCCTGTATGTCGGGTTCAAGATGTACTACGCGCGCAAGTATGGGGGCTGGGATACCGATGAAGAACAGGATTAAGGTCTACCGGGCGATGCACGACCTGACCCAGGAGAAGCTCGCAAACGAGCTCGGGGTCACCCGGCAGACCATCCTCGCCATCGAGAAGGGGAAGTACGACCCGTCGCTCGACCTCGCCTTCAAGATAGCCAGGTTCTTCGGCGTCGCCATCGAGGATATCTTCATCTACGACAGCACGGCAGAACTGAAATAGTCTCTGCCCGGGATCCCTTCCAGTGATAAAGGGCTCGCTGCTGCTGCCATATCTGTACGGTTCCGATTACGGAGCGGAGCCAACCGTGGCTCTATCACCTCTTCAGGCTTCGCACCGGCCAGGCTGCTGCAAAATCTGTTCGTTGAGCCGGGGGCATGTCCGCTTCGACCCCCGGGAACCCCTTGCGCATCGGCTCTCAAGGGCGTGCAGGACCAGTGACAAACAGTAATATTTTAATAACAAAATGTATAACGTACTTTACGTGGCGAGTTGGTTCCGCCCCCCGTGCGGGACCATCGCCCGGAGCAGAATGGAGGTACACCATTGGACAAGAAGCCGCGTCGCATCAGGAGTCGCGCCATGCTCTGCATCCGCGCACTCCCGACAGCGCCGGTCGGAGCCGCTCTCCGGGACTCGGGGAGGGCAACGACACGGGCTCCTCGATACGCTGAGGGACAGGGCTTCGACCCGACCGGAATGCAAACCTTGTGGAGGATGGCGAAACAAAAAGTCGCCCGCATCCTTCCGGAGCGATTCGGGGAGGAGTGTACGAACATACACCCCGAGTAAACCGGAGAACCGTTGCCCGAAGGATCGGGCAACCGGGTGCTAAACCGTTGAGTAAGAACGATCGTCACAGCAGGATACCGGCAGAAGATGCAAGGTGGAAGAGGAAGATTACCGGGCAGCAGTATAGCCAATATACCCGTCAAGGCCCGGGAGCAGGCCATGCGATACACTCTACCTGAAGCTCAGACTCACCATAAACTCATGAAACGTCCTGCTACCCGGCCATCACCTCCCCTCTTCTACCCTTTTGGGCACGACGCCAGATCGTCTCGCCCGCGTGCCGTTTGACGGCACAGCCCACCGTACCGGTGCAGAATCCGGGGATGCCGGCAGTCCAGCAGGAGGAACTGAAACGTATCCGTAAACCCGAACCTTCTTGCAGGACAGGTCCAACCTACGATCCATTATGTCTCCGTTGCTTCCAATTAGTAACTTATAAATAACAATATGTAAAACTTAGTTTACATTGTCGGGCAGCCCCTCCCGCAGATACCGGGAAGAGCGCGACATCAGAACAGCAGATTCAAAGCGAGTGAAAGGACCATGAAAACTGCCAGAACGATACTAGAACAGCACCGATGCCGTGCATCATGCGAGAGAGCGCAATGCCCGCCGGCCGGGCCCTGTGGGAAATCATCCCGACAAACAGTGCGCCGGAGGCAGAGCCGATGAAGCGTAATCTATGCATCCTGCTACTCCTTCTGTCGTCCATCGTGGGTGCCGCCATGGCGGCCGAGACGACGACCGAGACGACATCGGCGGACTCACAGATTGCAATCACCGGGATCACCGTCAATCCCGACGCACTCATGCGTGGGGATACCGGCACGGTGACAGTCGAGATCAAGAACACCGGGACGAGCAACGTTGCCATCAGCAGGGCCGAACTGTATCCCAACGGGATCTCAGTCATCAACGACAAGACCTACGACTCGGTGGGCACCATCGGTGCCGGCAACACCATGTCGTTCACGTTCACCGTGCAGGCCAATACCGCGGACGGCACATATTACCCGGTCTTCTACCTGGATCTCAGGAATGGCGGGAGCACCCGCTACTCTATCCCGGTGACGGTTGAGAGCACGGGGATCCAGGTCAGCGTCGTCGACGCTCCGGAGACCTACCCGGCAAACAGTAAAGACACTCTCGTTCTTTCCGTCGGCAACCCCCGTGAGAGCAGCGTGAGCGGCGTAACCGTCACCCCGGGCGGCGAAGGCGTCAAGAGTACCCAGACGGCCGTCTTCCTCGGCGCCCTGACACCGGACGAGGAGAAGACCGCCACATTCGAGATCCTGGCATCGCAGTCGACCGACCTCACCTTCGACGTCTCCTACCGGAACGGGAACAACGAGCACCACGCCACCCTGACCGTCCCCGTCGAGATCGGCGAGAGAACGGTCGAACCGGATATGGTGGTCAATAACATCGAGGTGTCGCAGAGCGGCAGCACGATCACCCTGACCGGAGACGTGACCAACGCCGGCCTGAAAGACGCGTATTCCGTCAAGGTCACCGTTGATGACCCGGCAACTGCGACCGACCCCTACCCGGTCTACGTCGTCGGTGGACTGGAGTCGGACGACTTCTCGAGTTTCGAGGTCACGTGCAACGCGCAGGGCGCGTCTTCCTTACCGCTTCTCGTCCAGTACAAAGATGAGGACGGTAAAACCTTCAGTGAGACCGTGACCGTCTCCCTCTCATCCGCAGGACAGGCAGGTACTGCCGGTCAGGCCCCGGCTGACATCAGCAGCGGCGGCCCCCAGGGTGGAAGAGGAGGCATGGGCATGGGCATGTCGTTCGGCAGCGGATTTGGACAGATCCCGGTAGTCGAGATCCTCCTCGTGATCGTCGGGGGCGTGGCTGTCGTCGTCGCATGGCGGAAGGGCTACTTAGGAAAGATCCGTGACCGGTTCCGCAAATAATCCAGGGGAGGAAGACGCATGAGCAGTCCGGTTATCGAACTCGAAGATGTTATGAAGATCTATCCTCTCCCTTCGGGCGACGTCACGGCCCTCTCCGGGATATCCCTCACTATCAACGAGGGAGAGTTCGTCGCCATCATGGGGCCGTCGGGGTCGGGAAAATCAACCCTCCTCAACCAGATCGGGTGCCTGGACCGTCCCACGTCCGGCAACCTCTTCCTCGCCGGGAAGAACACCAGGGAGATGGACGATCGAGAGTTGACCAGCCTGCGACTCTCTTCCATCGGCTACATATTCCAGAAGTTCAACCTCATCCCGCTTCTCTCCGCCTACGAGAACGTCGAGTATCCCTACATCATGAAACACAGGAAAAACGACGATACCGGGAGGGTGCGGGACCTTCTCGCCCAGGTGGGGATCGACGAAGGCCTCTCGGCCCATAAACCGAGCGAACTCTCCGGCGGCCAGCAGCAGCGGATTGCGATCGCGAGAGCGCTCGTGAACGACCCGGCGATCCTCCTCTGCGACGAACCGACCGGGAACCTGGACTCGAAGACGAGTCTCCAGATCATGGAGATCCTTGAGGACCTCCATCGCAGAGGCCGGACACTCATCATGGTGACCCACAACCCGGAGACCGCCGATTACGCGGATCGGACGATCACGATACGGGACGGGAGGGTGGCATGATCAAGAAGGATATCATCTTTGCCCTCTCGGCACGAAGCGTCCGGCTTCACTTCCTCCGATCGGTCCTTGCCGCCCTCGGTATCGTGATCGGCGTCGTCGCCATCGCCTCGATCGGCATGATGGGGGCGAACATGACGCTCTCGGTCACGGAAGAACTCTCCGATATGGCAAACAAACTCACCATCACCGCATACAGCGGGGGTGGCGGCGGCATGATGGGAGGGCCGGGTGGTGGTGGAGGCAGTTCCGACGACGACAACGTGCTCACTGAAAAACAGTTCAAGGATATCGAGCGCATCGTCGCGAAGTACGGGACCGCCTACACCGTCAGGTCCGAATCCGACAGGATTGAAGTCGGGTCGGAGACCGGGAGAGCGACCATCTACGGCCTCGATCCGGACATCATCCGCGAGATCCTCACCGTCGAGGTAGGGGAGTACCCCAAGAGCACGACCTCGGTGGTCGTCGGGCCGACGCTTGCCGAGCGGCTCGACCTCAAGGTCGGGAGCAAGATCGACATCGGCGATCCCGACGAGGGATCCACGACAACTGTCCGGGTCGTCGGCATCCTCGAAGAACGGGGGATGACGATGGACCTCTCCACGGATATGGCGATCGTCGGCACCGACAAACTCTTCACCGGCATCTACGGCGGTGAGGGCGAGTATGATCAGGTCAACGTCGTCGTGGACGACATCACCAACATCGATGCGGTCACGGCGGAGATCGAAGACACGCTCAACAAGAAAGAGGATGAAGTCACCGTCCAGGACAGCAGCCGCATGACGGAGAGCATCACCGCGACGGTCTCCACGATGACGACGTTCGTGATGGCGATTGCGGGGATCTCGCTCCTCGTTGCTGCAGTCTCGATCTTCAACGTGATGATGATGTCGGTGAACGAGCGGGTAAGGGAGATAGGCATCCTCCGCTCCATCGGGACGCAGCGACCCGAGATCCTGCGGATGTTCATCTACGAGGCAACGATCATCGGGATCGTCGGAGCAGTCATCGGCGCCATCGCGAGCCTCATCATCGGCTACGTCGTCGTGCTCGGCATGGTCGGCACCACCGAGTACTTCTTCGCGGCCGGGAGTCTCATCTACGTTCCGATGGCCATGGTCATCGGCGCCGCGATCTGCATCGTCACCGGGGTCTACCCGGCGTGGCAGGCGTCGAACCTCGACCCGATCGGTGCGTTGCGAGCCGAATAGCGTATGGAAAGGAGAAAAAACCAATTTTACCCGACGTATGTGTCGTAAACAGGAATCAGGAGATTGAAGTATGGTTAGGAAACAACTGATCGGCATATGTGCAGTCGCTATGCTTGTCGTTCTTGCAGCCGCATGCGGGTGCACGGGCACGAGCGATGACTCGCAGTCCGCAGCGCAGCCGCAGGAAGGCATGGGAACACCACAGGTGAACGGGACGGCCCCCGAACAGCGCGAACAGCCGCCGATGAACGGGACAGCCCCCGAAGGGCGCGAACAGCCGCAGATGGGTTTCGCATCGGCTGCGGCAGCACTCGGGGTCACTGAAGAGGAACTCCGGACAGCGCTCGGAGAGCCGGGTCAGGAACAGAACACCTTCGCCGATGCGGCGGCAGAACTCGGAGTCTCCGAGGAAGCGCTCATCGAAGCGCTCGGGGTCCCTGAAGGAATGACGGAGGGTGGAACGCCCGGAGGCAGGGAGGGCGGCGCTCCCCCGGAGTCTCAGTGAGAGAAGGATCCCGGGAGCGTGCAGCAGTTCGATGACGGAAAGCATCGAGCCCCCGGATCCCGATCCGGGATGTGACCGGCTCCCCACCGGGGACTCCGGAATGCACGCCCTGCTTTTAGTGTTGATTGACCGCATATCGCCCGGAGGTTCCGCCACCGCCGTTCCGACCGGGCCTGCCCGGGAGACACTCGCGATCCTCACCGATCGCGTCCGAAACCCCCTGCAGGTGATCCTGGCGAGGGCAGACCTCATGGAGGATGAAGCGACCGCCGGGAAGATCCGCGAGCAGGTCCTCCGGATCGACCAGGTTCTCAAACACCTCGAAGACGACCTGGAAGAACCCCGGTGGCAGTCAGGGAGCCGTATTCGTTCGCGCCGGTGTCGACGGTACTGATCCCGGGCGCTCACGAGCGGGGGACAACCGGCCTCTTTGCCTGCCCGACCAGTTCGCGGAGCACCGACCGCGCGAGCCCGGCATTCTCGTAATCTTTCTCCGCGATCACTTCCCGGATACAGGCGGGCACATCGACGAACCGCTCGGCCTCCCGGATCTCGGCGGCAAGCGCCGCGAGATCCCTCTTCTCCCGCATCCGCTCCCGGTGCCAGGCCGCGGACCCCCGCTCCGGATCGATCGCGAGGACTGCCTCGTAGCAGGCCGCCGCCTCATCGTACCTGCACATGACCCCGAGCACCCAGCCCCTGCTCTGCCAGGCGAGGACATGGTCCGGGTCCAGCGTGAGCGCCTTCTCACAGCAGGCGATGGCATCTTCGCTCCTGCCGAGGTGGGCGAGAGCGTATCCCTTTCTCTGCCAGGCCGTGGCATCCTCCGGATCGATGGCGAGCGCCCGGTCGAAACAGGCGACCGCCTCGTCATAGCGACCGGCTTTGAGGAGCGCAAACCCCTTCCGCCTCCATAGAACAGGGTCGTCGGGGGAGAGTTCAAGGGCTTTGTCGTAGCAGACGGCTGCTTCGTCGTAGTTTCTGGTGTTGCAGAGAGCCTGACCTCTGTGGTACCATGCTCCGGCACCCTCTTCTCTAGTCGCCATCGGACCTATGGGGGAGACCAACCCATAAGAACCTAACTCGTATCCTCCGGGAATGTTTAAGACCGGTCGAACGAGAGATAGTTCTGCTATGGCAGATGAGATTCTTGTTGCGTATGCCACCCGCTACGGCTCGACCGCAGAGGTGGCTGAGGCGATCGGCGATGAACTCCGGAAGGCAGGCGTTGCCGTCGATGTCTTGCCGGTGAGCGATGTCCAGAACCTCT
>JALNXI010000090.1 GCA_023230425.1 Methanoculleus sp.
CCCGAACGCAGATGGTTATCGAGAGGACAAAGGATATCCCAGAGGCGGAGCGGCCGACCGTTCTCATATTCGGCGCATCGCCGACCTCCCGGAAGGCCGGAGGGGCCGGCAACGTGAAGGGGACCAACACGGTTGAGTCCTACTTCATCGAGGAGATCGTCCACGCGAAGAACGCCTACCGGAACACCGGGAGCCCCACCGTCTCGGCCGAACAACTCCTCGCCCTCGACCCCGACGTCATCGTGCTCGGCACATCGAACGGCTACCACCCACCCGAGGAACTCTACTCGGCACCCTATTATCGGAATGTCGGCGAGCTCTCGGCCATAAAGGACCGACGTGTCTCCTCGTTCCCGTGGGAGCCCTGCAACTGCGCCAAGCGCCTTGAGTACCCGATCGACGTGATGGTGATCGCAAAGGCGGCCTACCCGGAGCGGTTCGCAGACGTCGATCTCGCCGAATGGCTGCTTGAGTTCTATGAGAATGTCTACGGCGTGGACCGGGCGACGGCGGAGAGCCTCCGGTCGGCGCAGTGGATGGACTGGTGCGTGGTGGAGTGTCCTACATGCGGGTGACCGCGGCGAGTGGATAGACAAACGGCCGGATAATCCCGGCCGACCTCGGTATAGGATGTTGAACGGTTGTAGAAACATGAGGAAGTGAACATCAGCATGAAGATCGCTATCTGCGGCAAGGGGGGCAGCGGGAAGAGCACCGTTGCCGCGCTGCTTGCCCGCGAGTATGCACGGAGGAACCGTGCGGTACTGGTCGTCGATACCGACGAATCGAACCTCGGGCTGCACCGTCTCCTTGGAACGGACGCCCCTCCAGACCTTATGGGGTACTTCGGGGGCAAAGGAGCGGTGACGGAGAAGATCATGGCGGCGATGCCCGACCCGTCGTCCGTGGACCTTGTGGGGGAGACGTGGACCATCGACGGGATTCCCCGCGACTACGTCGCCTTGGAAAACTGGGTCCGGCTCGTCGCCATTGGAAAGATTCACGACGCCGGCGAGGGGTGCGCCTGCCCGATGGGGATGCTCGCCCGTCAGTTCCTCGACCACTTGGATCTCGGCGACGACGAAGTCGTCATCGCCGATACGGAGGCCGGGATCGAACACTTCGGCCGGGGCGTCGATCAGGGAGCCGACGTGATCCTCATGGTCGTTGACCCGTCGTTTGAGTCGCTCCGGCTCGCTGAGAAGGTCGCGGATATGGCGGCACGGATCGGCGTCCCGCTCCGCTACGTGCTGAACAAGACCGATCCCATCTCGGCCGCCCGGTTGCGCGAGAGCATGCCCGACCCTTCACGAGTCGTCTGCGAGATCCCGCAGGACCCCGGAATCCTTGCCGCGGGCCTCGACGGCCGGGTGCTGGACCAGAGTCACCCTGCGATCGTCGCGCTCGCGAACCTCCTGGACGGTACTCGGGAAGGGAGAGCATGATCCTCCGACCCAGTCAGCGCGAGCAGGTGCTCCCGCTGCCGGTTGCGCTCATCTCGACCGTCTCGGGCGGCGGCGTCAGGAACGTCGCCCCTTGGTCGAACATAACCCCGATTCTCCGGCCTCTGGACGAGATCGTATTGGCGTCGTGGATTAAGCGCGATACCCTCGAGAACATCCGCGCCACTGGAGAGTTCGTCGTGAACATCCCCCAGGCATCGATGGTCGAGGAGGTCATGGTCTGTGCGCGGAATTACCCGCCGGAGGTCGACGAGTTTGAGGAGGCGGGCCTTGCACCCCGCCCGTCGGCGAAGGTCCGCCCTCCCGGCATCGACGGGTGCCTGGCTTGGATGGAATGCGTGTTAAGCGAAGAGATCGCGAGGGAGAACTACTCTCTTGTTATCGGAACGGTGGTCCACCTCGAGGTCGATGATCGCTACTTCAACGATGCCGGTGAGATGGACTTTGGGCGGGCGGAGCCCCTGTCGGTTATGCTCGGGCAGGAAGGGATGTGGTTCACCCGGCCCGTCCGGTCGGGGCGGTTCGCCCGCTATACGGAGATGGTAACCGGCCGATACGCAACCAATCAGAGCATTCCGCATCCGGAAAGATGATAGAGCCTGCGGACCTGTTCGGCCGCCGCCTCCGATACCGCCTCCTGGATTCGGACGAGGATGGTGTCGATATCCTCTTCGGGCATGCACCCGAGGTCTTCCCGGCCGGAGAGGATCTGGTCGGTGAGGTAGCCCCAGTCCTCGTCCGAGAGGCGGCCGACCCGTTCCGCAAAGTCTTCCTCGTCCGCGGCGATATGGTTTGAGACCGGCGGCAGGATCGAGTGGAACTCGTGCCCCGACTCCGGGCAGAGGATCCCGCTGTATTCGGGCGCCAGTTTCCGCAGGATTGCAAAGTCCTTCTCGTCGAATTCGCGTGCCATGGTTTCGTTCACTTCCGGGCGGCTACAAATACGTTCGCTTGCCGCGGGACTACGACTCCAAGAGGAGTTTTCCTGCCCGTGCGATGTTCTCAGTATCGAGTTCCTCGAAGAAGAGGGTGACCCGCTCCGGGTCAACACCGAGCGTCCTCGTGATCGCGGCGGTGATCTCGGCGGCGAGTATCCGTTTCTGCTCAAGTGTCCGCCCCTCTGCCATGCGAATGGTTACGACCGGCATATATTCTCGGAGAGAGTGTGGGACGGGGCGGTATTTATCGCTGCGCAAGAGCGTCGGGGCAGGCGACCCGGAACGGGGTCATGCCGTCCGGCGTCCCCCCGCGATCGTGAGCCCTACGATATCCCGGACCACCTGCCCGAAGGCCCCCCGTTCTTCAGGCGGCACCCGCTGTCGGACCCGGTCTCCGAGCCTGGCAGTTGCCCGGGCGATCTCCGCGTCGAGCATCGATACCAGTGCCTGATCGGCCCCGTTCTTCCCCGGAGAGATACAGCGGAGGAGGAGCGCCTCGGACCCGGGCCGGCAGCCCCGGGATCCCGCAGCGAGTGCGTGCAGGTCCGTTATGTCGTCGGCGATCTGCATCGCCTTCCCGGCAGAGAGGCCGTAGTCCGCGAACACGGCGACGATGGCATCGTCGCCGCCCGCCGCCATGGCACCCCAGGCTGCCGCGAGAGAGAAGAGGCACCCGGTCTTTTGGGTGATGATCGCATCGTAACGTTCGGCCGCCGGGAGCCCGGACCCCTCGAGCATCTCCCAGGCCACGCCCCGGGCCATGCTCTGCTGGGTGGAGGCAAGCATCGTCACGTAGCCGGCGCCGTAGGGGGCGGCGAGCGCGTAGGGGAGGGCAAGGATCCCGACGGCGTCGAGGACCGCCCGCCCCTCTCCCCGGGTGAGATGGAGGGAGGGGACGCCACGCCGGACGGTATCACCGTCCAGCATGTCGTCGAGGATGAGGCTTGCGGCGTGGGCGAGCTCGACGGCACAGGCGAGGTCGAGCGCCTGGCGGGTGGGCGTCGTCGCCCGGGTGAGGCCGGCGTGGATACGGAGGAGGAGCCCGGCCCGCAGCCGCTTCCCCCGGAGGAGGAGCGGAAGGGCGCCGGGGTCGATCACGCCTTCACAGGCCGCCACCTCCTCGATCCGTCGGTTGACGGCAGGCCTGATCCTCTCAAGGAACTCGCGAAACGGTATCATGGCTCGTCACTCCCGGGGGGCGCCGGTGCATCCCGTTAAGACGCCCCGGCGGTAAAAAGGTGTGGGTCTACCCTGCGGCGCAGGTATCTTCATTGCCCTGCAGAACCCCGAGCCTCCCGGTGGTACAGCAGTTGGTTGTTGAGAAGGAGGCGGGGTGCCTGGAGATGGGCGATGCATTCCGCGACTGGCTCGCGGGCATCATCGCCGATTGGCTGCCGGATCAAGAGAGCGACGCCCGGGTCTACCGGATAGAGCCCGCGTCGCACGTCGTCTGCAGGTATGAGTTTGCCGGCGGGGTCAGCATCATCGGCAAGTTCTTCGGCGCGCCGACGGGTGCGAAGACCCGCTACAACGCGGACGCGGCGATGGAGAACGAGTTCGATCGGCTCCGTCGCGCAGCCGGGTGGATCCGGGTCGCCCGGCCACTGGCGATGAACAGCCGGTTTCATTCGGTCCTCGTGACCGGGTATGTCCCCGGCCCGACCATACGGGAACTCATCGCGGCGGGAACCTCCCTCTACGAACCCCTGACCGGCGTCGCGCATCTTCTCCGGCGGCTCCACGACTGCACACGGACCTCCTGCAACCGGGAGCGCGAGTTCGCCTACTTCCACGCGATGCTCGACCAGATCGGGCTCCCGGCCCCCCGGAGGGAGCGGTTCAACCGCCTGCTCGGGGTGTGGTGGCACAGCCCGCGGATCGGCCCGGACGTTGGGTGCATGGTCCACGGCGACGCCACGCCCGGCAACTACCTCTTCGACGACGGCATCTGTGCGATCGACTTCGAGGGCTCCCGGGACCACGCGCACCCGGTCTGCGACCTCGGCATCCTCGCCGCGGAGATGAAGGCAACGCCCGGGAATAGCCGCCGGGCCGAGGACTGGATCGGTCACCTGCTCTGGCACTATAGCCAGAGCGTTGAAGAGTTCCGGCGCCATACCGCCGTCCTTCCCTTCTTCATGGCGCTCGGGTACCTCAGGATTGCCCGGCTGCCCTGGCGTGCGGCGGAACGCGACTGGCTGCTTCTGGAGGCTGAGGCGTGTCTTGCCGCAGGCCCGGGGTAGAAGGGGTCCTCTTCGACTGTTACGGGACGCTCATCGACATCCTGACCGACGAGCATGATATCAGGACCTACCGGTGCCTCTCCCGGTGGCTCCTCTACCAGGGCGTCCGGATCGCCCCCCGGAACCTGCGGGCGGGCTACCTCCGGCGGGTGCAGGAGGCAGCCGACCGGACCGGGGAGCGGTACCCGGAGGTGCGGGTCGAGGGGGTCTTCGCCGGCATCTGCGCCGATCACAGTGTATGGGAGGTCGATACGGAGCGGCTCGGTGCCGAGGCCGCCCGGGCGTTCCGGGCCGCATCCCTCCGGCGTCTCGGTGTTATCGAGAAGAGCCGGCGCCTGCTTGACCTCTTCGGCACAGTGAAGAAGGGAATCGTCTCGAACGGGCAGCGGGTCTTCTCGGAGCAGGAACTGCGAGTGCTTAACCTCTATAACCGTTTTGACTTCGTCATCTTCTCCTCGGACTGCGGCTACCAGAAGCCGGACCCGCGGCTGTACGCGGCGGCCCTCGGGCGGATGAACCTCTTGCCGGAAAACGTCCTCTTTATCGGGGACAATCGCGAGAACGACGTCACTATCCCCCGGAGGCTCAGTATGCAGGCGCTACACGTGGAGGACGCATGGCGACGCTACGGGGCCTGAGGCGCCGGGCCCGATGAGTATATGACATCAGGGTCACCAGTCTTTCTCCATACAACAGAGGCGCATGAGATCGAACGTTCACGAATCAAAGGGATGATACCGTTTTCCACACGTAACCTGCCGCCCGATGACTGGATCGGGGTCGACCTGAACACCACCGGCTGCATCGCCGTCGTCGCCCACCCGGCGAGCGGAGAGACGGTGATGCTCGGCGAGCAACCGGAGCACCCGGAAATCGGGCCTCCCGGCCGCCAGGAGCGATATAGCAGCGGCGGGAAGCGTAAGAAGACCAGGATGGCCCGGGACCGCGAGAACAACGTCCGGGGGGACCTGAACCAGAGAATCGCTAAAGAGATCGTGAAGATGGCCCGGCAGCTTCAATGCGGCATCAAACTCGAGGATCTCTCCGGCGCCGGGTTTGCGGGGCGGCAGAAGCCGGGCACCCCCCTCCCGTTCTCCCGGCGTGACGGGTCGTTCCACCACCTCCAGAATCTGGTCCAGGACCGGGCGCACGACGCCGGGGTTCCGGTCGTCCTCGTGGACCCGGCGTTCACGTCCCTGTGCTGCAGTCGGTGCGGTGAGCGGGGCATCCGCAGGCGCAAACAGTTCCTCTGCCTGCACTGCGGATACGCCGGTCATGCTGATGCGAACGCAGCGTTCAACATAGCGGCAGCGTCACCGGTCACCGACCGGCTCCATAAAGAGGTGGAGGCGTGCAGCAAGAGCCCCGGCGTCATCCCCGGGGGGCTTGAACGCAGGGCCTAACTGACCAGGGGCCTGGGCAGCGCTGGTTTCATAGGTAACCTGTGCATACAGTCCCCCGTGATGAACGACAGGCGATGGCTGATAACCTTCGGGACGGGGCTTGTCATCCTCTCGGTCGTACTCTACGCCCTGCACTTCCTGATCTTCCGCGACCTCTACCACATCGGCATATACACGCTCGGCGACATTGCGTTCCTCCCGCTCGAGGTTCTCCTGGTGACGCTCGTCTTCCACCAGGTGCTCGCGTCCCGCGACCGGCGGCAGACGAAAGAGAAACTGAACATGGTCATCGGGGCGTTCTTCTCTGCTCTCGGGACGCAGCTCCTGACCTACATCTCCAACAACGACCCGAACCTGAACGAGATCCGGCCGTTGCTGATGGTCACCGATACCTGGACCGACGAGACGTTCCGGGAGGTGGAGATGCGGCTAAAGCAGCATCCCTGCCGTGTCAGGATAGAGCGAGTCGACCTGGAGGCCGTCAAACGGTTCCTCGGATCCCGCGAGGAGTTCCTCCTGAGGCTGCTCGAGAACCCGGTGCTCATCGAGCACGAGGCGTTCACCGAACTGCTCCGGGCTATATTCCACTTCAACGAGGAACTGCAGCGCCGGCCCGGCTTCTCCGACCTGCCCGGGACCGACACGGCGCACCTCGCAGGCGACCTCGAACGGATCTACGGCCTCCTCATCCGCGAGTGGCTGGACTACATGCGCTACCTGCAGAAGAACTACCCATACCTCTTCTCGCTTGCGATGCGGACAAACCCGTTCGATGAGACGGCATCGGCGATCGTGGGATGAAGGGGCAGGTGCCAGAGCACCGGCGAAGCCGGAACATCCCCCTCCCACCAGGAGGCCCAATACCCCTACGACAACTGCGCCTGGATGTGCTGCACAGTCTCCGGGTATTGCTTCTGGAGCCGGTTTTTCCGGAGGTTCTCTCTCACGATCCACCGGATATCCTGATCATCGAGGGTTGCGAGCTGCCGCAGGTACTCAAAGCCGATCCCCGGGAGGGCGGCGACGACCAGGCCGAGCGTATAGCCGAGCGCCTTTCTGAGCGCCTCGAACGCTTCCGACTGCCGTTCGTTCGCCGTATAGATACGGATCAGGATCTTCCGGTGGAACCGGAGCGCGGCATCTGCGATCTCCGGCTCACCGAGCAGGCCCGGTTCAGCGATCCCTGCGGCCGCGGCCCGCATGGTGAACCAGGACCCTCCTTCCACCCAGCCCTCCAGTTCCGTGACCGTCGCATTCCGCTGCCGGGACAGGAGGTCCTGGATCCCCATTGCCACCGCCTCCCTGATCCGCCACCGGGGATCGACGGATGCCTCGGCGAGGTGGGTGAGCGCCGGCCCCACGCACGCCGGCGATAGGGAGCCGATCGCCCCGATACCCCTGACGCCGCAGAACGCGAGGAACTCGTGTGGGTCATCGGTCGGTGCGTCCTCCGGGGAGACACAGGCGAGCTCGACACAGAGATCCCAGAGGATATGGCGATCGTCGGCGTCGGCAGCTGCAAATTTCCGCACGGTTTCGCTGAACGCCGCA
>JALNXI010000091.1 GCA_023230425.1 Methanoculleus sp.
GCTATCATCAGAGATAGCCGTTGCGGTTCCACGGCCTCCTAGGGTACGCATGAATGAGGTGAAAACCATGAAACTATTGCAGATTGGCATAGCCGCACTCCTCGTCTTGCTCTGCTTTGGGGGAGTTTCAGCGGAAAAAGTGGCTGAACTAGCCGTATGCACCCAGCCCTCATCGCTGGATGTGGGCGATACCACGGGTGTTGAGTACATTGATCTCACTCCCGGAAAGATCGGTATCCAGGACGTTGTCACGGACGCCTTCAGAGGGACGATCACTGAATCGCTGCCCAGCCAGACCTTTCAGTTTACCGTGCCGTCCGGCGTCTACAATTATATTCAGGTCGACATGAAGTTCTACCAGGTCGATGGCGAATGGAGTGACCTGCGGCTGAAACTGGTCGACAGCAATAACCGCGTCCTCGCACAGGATGATGGGCCGTGGCTCCCGTTCACCGAGAACGGTGAGCGCCATGTACAGTATGACCAGCGTCTCCAGGAGGGCGACGTCTACCGGGTCGTCGTCGAGAAGATCAGCCTTGTCGGAGATACTAAGTTTGATGGAACGGTCAAACTCCAAACATGAAGATATCGGGTGCCGTTTACGGCACCCCTTGTTCTTCGGGAAATCAGGGAGCATACCATGACCGCAGGACGCAGCCTCATTGTCGCCGCAAAAGAGTTCTCCGACCTCTTCACGAGCCGGCGGTTTCTCCTGATCTTTGCCCTGTACCTCATCATCGCCATAATCGGTATGGCCCAGGGGATCGAGCGCTATGATGACGCCCTGGCTTCGTACAACAAAGCGATGCAGGCGGCGGACGAGTACCGGGACCTGCAGAACCTCGGGGCCTGGTGGCTTGAGATGCCGGGCAAGCCCTCGATCCTGTACGTCTTCAGCTCCATGACCGGGACCACGATGACGCTCGGCGCACTGCTTGCCATCGCAGCCGGGTTCGACTTGGTCACCCGCGAGAAAGAGACCCGGTCGCTCAAAACCCTCCTTGCGCATCCGGTCTACCGGGACGAGGTCATCGTCGGCAAGGCGTTCGGGGGCGCCGCCGCCCTGGGAGTCGTCGTGGGGCTTGCCCTTGCCCTCATCACCGCCGTCCTCCTCGTGCTCTCGATCGTCCCGACGGCAGCCGAGGTTGTTAGAATCCTGCTCTTCGGGGTGGTTTCACTCCTCTTCCTGATCGCCTGGTTTACCGTCGCCTTGGCGTTCTCGACGGTCGTCCGGGAGAGCGGCAACGTGTTGATCTTCACCCTCGTGGCCCTCTTCGTCGTCTCGTCGCTCTTCCCGGTGCTCGGGGCGACGGTTGGAGGGCTCGTCGCAGGCCCGCCGCCGCAACTCCCCGAAACACCGGCGGTCAAGGAGCTCACATTCACGTACGTCTCCAACGCAACCGGGTCGTATGTCGCCCCGGGTGCCGATTCCGCTCGGCAAGAAGCGTTGAAAGAGTATCAGGAGGACCTGGCGGCGTATACGGAGAAGAAGAGAACTCTCACCGACGTGATCACTCTTCTCTCGCCGCAGAAGAGTTACCAGACTGTGGCCGATATCATCTCTGCACCCCAGAAGCGATCGCTTCCGGAATCTCTCGGCAGTGTCTGGGCAGGTATCGTGGGTCTGATCGTCTTCCCGTCGGTCTTCTTCGCCGCCGCGTACGGGAAGTTCATGCGAATGGATATCCGGTGAGAGCGGGGAGCGGCCCACCCTGCACGCACTCTGCCTGCACCTGGACCCCGGGGGAAGCACTGGAGTACCAGGCTCCGATACCTGCACTCCCGCTCTTTTCCCTGAACTTGAGGTCTCTGAGCGCCCGGACGAATCGGTGTTTGTCCGAGAAACGGTATAAAGAAGAACAGCGAAGTCTCCATCGGTGATACCGCACGCGGTATCCCGCGGGAGCCGGGTGTCACGATTGGCGTCGGATGCCGGCTCTCACAGCGTGCCCGGAGGGCAATAGGGCTGTTGGCGTCCATCAGGGATAGCCATTGCGGCTCTGTGGCTTTTTCTTGCGGCATGCAAACGGAGGTCAATTAATGAAACAAGGAATCAGAGTACGCATCCTTCCCCTGCTCGCAGTAATGCTGTTAGCGACCGTGGTGGTGCCTGCAAGCGCATACTACTATTGTTGCGCAGAATGGGTAAATAATTATGACAATAACCCAGATTTTGGGAATTTAGACTGCAACGAGGAAAATGCAAAAGGATTTTACTACCAACTTGGCGGTGATTCATCCTGGTGGGGATCATTCATTTATGGCGATAGTCAGGCCCTGGAAAGACACTGGAAAGATCCCAGCAAGTCTGGAAGTGGAATTGATTACATTTACGTGGATAAAACACATTTCGCGTTTTTTTCAGGGCATGGTTACAAAGATGGTTCTGGATTTGCGTTTGGTACCAGCCAGGATGACTTCAAACTGCATTACAACGATGCCCTCTGGGGAAACACGCAGATGGATTGGGTCACACTCGATGCCTGTAAGGTTCTGCGTGAAGACCGGCACACAAACTGGTACGACGCATTCGGCGGTCTGCACTCTATGACCGGGTTCCATACTGAATGCTACGATGTCCCGGATAGGGGTTCTGTCTTCGTACATCGGTTGATTGGCACGTGGACCGTCCAGCCGATCACCACGGCGTGGTTCGTGGCTGCGAAAGACACCGAGCCTTCGACCACGTATGCGGCGGCTCTTGCCCGCGATGGATGCTGGTCCGACTATATCTACGGCCACGGGAGCCAGGGGACGCCCGGAACGTCGTTCCTCTACAGCAAGTATCAGTGTTGAGGTGATAACATGAAGATGAAAACAATTGGGATCGGTATCGGTATTCTGGTGTTGCTGGGAATTATCTGTACCGCCGCCGGCGTATCTCTCCTCCTCGACGCCGGCCACACGCCTGACAGCCCGCTTCCGGGGAACCATTCCGACCTGGCGGGCAGCGTGAAATCAGGGAGTACCGCAAATTTCACCTATACCGTCTCCGCCGCACTCCCATCGGTACCTGAGACAGTTGTTCTGTACCGGGTGGTGAAACCGGAGGTCACAACGGAACTCATCTCCTCGATAGCGGAGAAGATGGGCCTGAACGGGACGGTGCGCGAATCCCATGACCAGATGTTGCTCTCCGACGACCCCTACTCGCTGGAGGTCCATATGAAGTCGGGACGAATCGTCCTGATCGATACCCCCCGTTGGATGAACCCAAACGACAGAGACCAGCCGGAGAACCTCCCTCAGGACGATGAGGCGGTTCGGATCGCAACAGGATACCTGGAGAAGACGGGGCTGCTGCCCCCCGATGCAACGCCCTCCGCCATCGATCATCAAGAGATCGCGAGATACAACGAGAAGGGTGAGAGGATCGGCACCGCTTATGAGGAGGTTCAGGTCTCCTACTCCCGCACGATCGATGGCCTTCCGGTCGTCGGTTCGAAACTGACGGTCGAGATCGGCGGTGATGGAGATATCCTGAGCGTCTACAAACTCTGGAGAGACTACGCCCCGGAGAAGGAAGTGGCGATCACAACTCCGAAAGAGGCGCTTGACGAGTTGAAAACCGCTGGCGTGGCGACGGGCCTGAGCGCGGATATCACCGGGATCAAACTCGGCTACTACGAGGCCCCGGCGACGAGGGAGCCCACCTATCTTGTCCCGGTCTACATCTTCACGGGCAGGGTGCTGGACGGGACCGGGGAGGAGACCTCGTTCGTCCGCTACGTCCCCGCATCTCCCGACTTCAGGGAGGAGATCCCAGCGGTCAAGTGACCGCTCCCGGCCTCCTTCCCTTTTTCGGAGCATGTCCATGAAGAAGATCCTGTATCTCGTCATCGCCCTTATCGCCGCGGCTGCACTGATCCTGGTCGCCGCGCTGGTGTTGCCGGAGGCGCTTCCGGGACCCCCGGAGCACGCGGCGAACCAGACAGCCCGGCCGACGGACGCCCTCCGGGAGAATGTCTCGTCCATTGAGATCCACGCTCGCGGAGGCGGGAGCATCCTCATCTATCCGGAAGATCGCGAATATTCTGCCCTCGAAAAGGAGTGCCGCGAGCAGATCCGGTGTATCTCCGGCCAGTATAAGACAGGGTTCTCGCAGGAGGAGCTGGATACTATGAAACAGAACGCTACCTACGTAGCGATGCACTTCCCGGTTCCGACAGAGTTCGAGACGGGTTACATCGTCAGTGGAGCGCCGAAGGAGATCACAGCGAATGAGGCGATATTCTTTCTGGATCTCGTCCACCATCCGGCGGACATGATCATCACGCGGGCGGATAGTGGACCTGGGGTCTGGGGCACATCACGGGATCGCAAAGAACTCTGGGATCTGGTCGCGCCGATCATAGGGGAGTTGTAGCTCCGAACCGTTTGGAGCGGAAGTTGACCGGCAGGCAACAATCTCTTATGGCGTTTACCCGGCTCCACCGCTGTGCGCACTCTCACCTCCTGAGGGGTTTGCGGTGGAGTTGCGACCTACGGTCTCCTGCGCTGCCACGGTCGTAACCAGCAGCGCTGCGGCGACCATGATAATCGTTGCGATTCTGCAGAGGTTCATAGTGCATCGTAGGGGGGTTTCTAGAATGCCTATATCCCTTTTACGGCCACCGCACCTACATGTCACGCGATACGTAGGTGCGGTGGCCGTAAACTATATCAAACCCCCTCCCGGATAAAACAGCGTGGATGCCTGAACGGTATCCCGCGGGAGCCCTGCTCAGTCGTAGGGACAGGGTCCGGACTCCCACAGCGTGCCCGGAGGGCAATAGGGCTTTGGCTGTCATCAGGGATAGCCGTTTTGGTTCTATGGCCTCCGGGAACACGCATGACTCGAGGTCTGGAATCATGAAACCGAGATTCAAAAGATATTCTCTCATCCTCCTCGTGCTTATCATCTTTTTCTCTGCAATCGTCCTCCTCCACTACGCCCTCCCCCCTCCTCCAGAGGAAGGAACGGTGGTCCTCATCCATGCCACGGAGAGAGGGGAGGTTCGGTTCGCAGAAGGAGATGAGCAGTTGGACCCCTCTATGACGAGTGTATGGCAATCCTCCATAGCCTGACGCCGCCTGTTGAGATGTACGTCTCCTGGGAAGATCTCTCGGACTGGATGGACGAAGAAGAGAGTACCTATGTCCAGATCATCCTGCCGGAACCGATGGATCTCAGGCACTTGTATCATGTTGGCGGAACTGACTCTGGCACGATCAAGTCTGGCACGATCAGGCTGCGAAGTGCGGTCTTTGGGCTGCATGATCCTGGACCGTATGCTGATATCGATCTCTTTGTGGTCTCCGATACACCTGGTCCCTTCAGAACGGACGGCGATCCACAAGTGGTGGCATACGATTCAGAACGGGGGATCGGGCACCTGAGCGCTCTGGTTAATGCAACCCTCGAGAAAGATGGGGGTACAGCCGGGAACTGAGGCATTACTCCGGGTGCCCGGGTGACTGTGAACTCGTGGAACCCGGGTTAGGGTTACGCCGTCGACGGGATGGTTGATCGGTCGGGGGGGTCCGGGCACCCGGAAGGAGAGGCCGCCGGGGGTTACTCAGACGGGACCTCGCGGCTCCGTGCGGGGAGGAACCACCCGGGGGTTCCGCGGTGCCCGACGGGGAGAGGGAGATCCTGGTGTTCGTTGAGGACCTCCCGGGCACCTCTGGAGAGCCTGTAGCAGAAGGTTCTCTCCTCCCGGTCGATGATGACGATTCCTTCGGCCTCGAACTGCTGCATGTGCTGAGAAACCGTCGGACCGGAGATCCCGAGGTCTTCTGCGATATCGTTCCGGGTTGCGCCCGGCGACTTGAGAAGGTGTGCCAGTATCGCCCCCGGGGTCTCGTCCCTGAGGTTGGCGAGGATGCGCTTCTCGAGGTCGGTATACCGCTGGTTCCGCGCAAAGTGCCGGAAGCGGTTCCGGTAGTCCACGGCGGCCACCTTGCTTTCCCTGATGAGCATATCGAGATGGTAGCGGAGCCGCCCTCGCGATGCGCCCGTCAACTCGCGGAGTTCCTGGGTGCTGGCACCGGGGTGGATGGTGATCTGCCGGTAGAGGTCGTGCCTGAAGTCGTCGTTGAGGACGTTGTGGCGCATCACCCGCCGGAACCCGAGCGGCAGGAGGAGGCTGAGCGCGTAGAAGAGTTGCCCCATATACGGGACCCCGGGCAGGACCGTGAGCAGGAAGTAGAGGAGCATCTCCCGGGGCGGGAGGTCCCAGAACGTGTTCTCCTCGAGGTCGTGCATCTCGCCGGTGTATTCCTCCGTCACCGGCTCGACCACGTAGCGAGCGGTTGCCGTGCCCGGGAGTACAAGGGCCGCAAGGGTCGCGGCAACGAGAAGAAAGGAGAATACCCGGCTCCACTGCGCCATGCTGGATGGTCACCGGGAGAGGTGTTCAACGTTTCGATCTTCACCGTTAGGACGTTAGTATTGTGTAATCCTGGGTGCCGGTCACCCTGTCCCCGTAGATCTCGAACCGCCATGTCCCGGGGTGCAGGCCGACAGAGTCCTTTATGCGCAGATATATTCTCCCGTTCACGCCGTCGTATGCGTCATAGTATGGTCCGAGCACGGCGTCTGGCGCATGGACTGTCAGCCGCAGCGAGTTGGACGCATTGCCCCAGTTCAGGTCGATGATGAGTTCCGTTGTGCCTGCGGCAACATTGGTCGAGTACCAGTTCGTCTCGCCCTGCTTGATGCTTCCGGCGGTCATCGGGATAAATGGTGGATTATTTTCAGTTACCGTCTCCCCGGCCGGGGTTACGATGTAACTATGACTTCCTGTCTCCTGCGCCGCTACGGTCGGGACCAGCAGCGCCGCGGCGACCATGATAACTGTTGCGATTCTGCAGAGGTTCATAGTGCATCGTAGAGGAATTTCTAAAACATCTATATCCCTTTTACGGCCACCGCACCTACATGTCACGCGATACGTAGGTGCGGTGGCCGTAAACTATATCAAACCCCCTCCCGGATAGAAGAGCGTGGATGCCTGAACGGTATCCCGCGGGAGCCCGGCTCAGTCGTAGGGACAGTACCCGGACTCCCACAGCGTGCCCGGAGGGCAATAGGGCTGTTGGCTCCCATCGGGGATAGCCGTTGCGGTTCTACGGCCTTCCGGAGCACGCATCGAGGTGTGGAACCATGAAACCAAAATTCCTTTCCGGAATCGGCGCAATGTTTGCGGCGCTGATGATCGTCGGCGCGATCTTCGTGCCGGCGGCGAGTGCAGATAGGACCTCCCCGGAAGATGCCATAGACGACACCGATTTGAGCGAACGTCTCCAGTATGTCACGAACCACGAGAAAGCACCTTCATCGCAGAGTCAAACGATAGATGCAAGCGATCACATTCGCACGGTGGATCTCTCCAATCAGGGGATAGACATCTCTAATCTTGGAGAAATAGGGCCGTTGGCCATTGAATTCAAAGTCGGAGATCTGTACTTC
>JALNXI010000002.1 GCA_023230425.1 Methanoculleus sp.
GTCGGCAGCTCGTCGGCATGGAAGATATCGACGCTCTGGAAGAGGCGGCGGAGTTCTTCCCTGGAGTTCACCCGCCGTTTGTCCGCCCCGTTTTTGAGCCAGATCACACCGTTCTTATCAAAGTATGGCTTATCCTGCCCCTTTGGAACGGTGAGTACAATGACGATGCGGTCCTCCTCCACCTGGATGTTCTCTGTCCGCACCGTCAACGGGCTCTTCACGTGCTGAGAGGCCGCATTGCTGATGAGCTGATTGATCCTGCTCACATCCGTGCGCGACAGACCCAGTATAGAACCGTCATCTGCCACACCAAGAAAGAGCACACCCCCTTCGGCGTTGGCAAATGCCGCCATCTCTGCAGCAAGGGCATCGGCATTGGTGACGTCGCGCTTGAACTGGCGGCGGCTGTCTTCGCCAGCGGCGAGTAGTGTCTGGAGGGTATCAGGGATCATGGGGGTGCCTCGTTGCGGAGAGAGACTGGTCTGGCTCTTCGTTGTCGGATCAGGGTGAGGGTCATGCTATCTCCTCTCTACCCATAATCAATCCTGGTACAGAACGAATCTCCCATCCATTATCCTCCAATTCTTTTTTGTGCCCAGCAACACTTGATGCTTGGCATGCGAAGGCTAATAGGTGCTTTGGGCGACTAAAGGCAACATGAGCAATTTTCAGATTCTCTTTGTGACGCTCCTTCCTCAATTCGCTCGGATTTCGTTTGCCCTTCAGGAAGTTAATTAATCGCTTCACATCTGTTTGCCCGTAGTAATCTGTTTCTAAGTATAGCGTTGCAGCATGAGTTTCGCCTTTAACAGAGTGAACTGTTCCGACATTTACTATAATTCCGCTATCTGAGATGAACTGGTTGATCGGTTCTTTTGTATCAGGTTGGTTTGTGAAGTCGATCGTGTCACAGATCAGGAAAGTCGCTTTTTCCCCATTTATTGGCCATATGGATGTCAAAGCTGCTTTGATAGAGTCTCTGAATTCGATAGCATCAAGGTGTGAGCCGAGAGCCTGGAGATAACTGCATGCGATTTGTGAACGGAACTCATTATAGCCCTCTTCATCCTGGCATTTCCAGTGGATCTTAACAGTATGTGAGGTATAAGACCGGTTGGATTCTTCTGTTTTAATCCCTGCATCATTAAGAGCGTGAGCGATGCCTTGTAGAATGATCTCAGAAAAACATTTCACGCATTCCAGCTTCGCTATTTGGATTGCGTACGCGGTATAAGAGATCAGGTTAGAAAATTGCTTGCTGGATGATTTCTGAAACCCAGTGAATTGAGGAAAGTATGTTGGAATGCACAATTTTTCTTTAGCAGTATTATCCTTCCCTACCCATCCGATTGCATAATACGTGTCTTCAGATAACTCAAATGAATGGATCAGTTCGACAAAAGCACGAATTACTTGGTGCTCCTCTCCGGGTAAAAAAGCGATGATCTGTGGTGGATAAGAATTCCGTGATTGGCAAGCTCTTAGAGAAATATCGTCCTGAAGTCGTACCGAACTTAATATTCTCGAAATGGTATCGCCGTAGCGTTGGGTATCCGAGAAGTGGAGCGGGGATTTCGGCGACCAGACCATATTGCTCCCCGTAGTTGGACCAAAAATGGCCTGATTGGGATCACCTATGCGCTGAAGCACAAGTTTGTCTGGTTGAAAAAGGGTGTCTAATACGCGGAACTGATGCTCGTATGTATCTTGAGCCTCGTCAAGGAAAACCATGCAAAAACGATCCTGGAATGCCTGACGAATTGCTGGAACAAAATTGAGATATCTTAACGCGATAGAATATGCGTCATTATAACTGAGAAAACCCCCCTCCAGTACTTCCTTTCGAATCCCATTTATTCTCTGATATGTGGACGTATCTTCACCAAGTTTACTTATTGGTTCATCTAGACTTTTCCCAACCTTCAGTGTTTTTGGGTGGAGCCAGTAACTCCCGAGGGTGCTTATTCCACCTTTATGTTCCATCCAACCCCTGAGTTTATAGTCTTTAAGGACATAACGCTTGACGCCGTCAACATCCTCATTGCCAAGCCATTCCAGGAATCGCCCTGCTTCCTGATCTGTAAACCCGCGGAAAATGCACTCAATTTTTAATTCTTCCGCCCGATGTTCGTCTTCTACATGAAAGTCGGATTCATCCAAGTGGATCCACTCTCTACTCTGGGTTCCTAAGGTGTATCGAATTGCATCAACAATCGCCGTTTTACCTGAGTCATTCTCACCGATGAGGACATTCATTCCTTCATGGAACTGGATGGCTACTCCGGGTAGTGAACTCTCAATTGACTCACCATTAATCCCATATTTCCTGAAATTCCAAAGTTTCAGTTCCGAAAGATACATGTTACCTGCCTGTTTTGAGAAAAGTCGGGCATCCAACTGCGGCATCCGGCCGAATACCTGCATTGAAAGTCATTTATCTCGGTGTTGTTCAGCATAGTGAAGGTCATTCTTTCTTGCACCTCCTAGTGATTCTTGGAGGGCCAGAGTCGTTGCAGATGGCTTGGCATCATCCAACTTTCGAGATGTTCTTCTGATTGCCCTTTCTCTACACCTCTGTTTTGGATGGGGTTCTCTGCGAAGTGCGGTTGTATAGATTGGTTGCTCAAACAAGGTGCAACCCAGCCCGTCGGCATTAGCACACCAAGCACAGCCAAAACAGGTAATTCTAGAAAACTGCCCCTCCGCCTGAGTGAAAAGGAAAGATCTTCTATTTTACATGCCAGACTCATTCAAGCGTTCTTTATACCCTTCATAGTATTACTTTTGCGATTCTATCGCCCGAGGCTCTTTTAGAAATTAGAGACTAAATTCTATTCTAGATCTATAAATGGGCAACCTATCACGGGATTTTTTCACATGAGATGGTCCATAGAATATGTGAGACCATCGCCTATGAGGGGGCCTAACATGCGGTTAGATAATAGGGACTGCCGTTTGCGCGCTATGTATGGTGGTGTTCTGAACGATATGCAAAATGGAGGAGATGTAGTAGAGGTTACACCAGGCTCTCAATGATATTCTTCTGAAAGTCCTGTATCTTCTTCAAATGCCGGATGAGGCAGAACTCTGTCTGGCAGAGTCGTCTATATTCGTGCGCAATCTTACCCTGCTCTTCCTTTGGTGGAACCGGCATTAATAGAGCACCGAACCTATCCGCACCTAGATGAGCAACCGAAGTCGTCTGGCTTGCAACCGCAGCAAATACGCCGAAGTTGAAACAATACTGGAAGTATGCATAAGCATATTCTGTTAGCACTTTTCCGCCAGCACGGTAGCGAATCAACGTATTTTGGAAGCAACAATCCTCTATTGCGCCATAAAAAATTGCACATCTTCCGACAAGTTCACGACTCTGTCCTTCATTGAGGAGAATATCCCCCTTCTGAAGGCAATAGGTCTCAAAGTCTCTCTTGTCAAAGTCCATCTTTAGGACATCATTATAATCAAAATAGGCATCAAAGACGTTCGCCACGCGAAGGTACGGTTTAGCCATTATCCCAGTTTGATGCTTGGGGAGCGTTGCCTTCCGAGTTGGACAAACCCTGTCCCACGTATCGGGAGACAGTCATTGCCGTTGGGATTAGCGAATACAGAGTGGAGGTAAGATCTGCGAAACATTGCTGATTTTTCAGTCATATCTGCAGCTTTGCAATAGGCCTCATCCACCGCCCACAACACCTCCGCGATGCGGCGCTGCTGGTCGAGCGGCGGGAGGTCGAACTCAAACTTTGCAAGATGTTTCCAGCGGTGCGAGGAGAGAGCGAGCCGGCTGAGGTCTTGACCGCATACTGGAAGTACCGCTCCGAGAGGAAGGTGAACGGCAGGATCTCCGGCAAAATACGGTCATCCTGGGGTGCAAACACATAAATGTCACCGGAGACCACCGCATCGGACTCGGCCACGGCAACTTTTCGCTGGTATGTCCGGCGCTTGCCGAAGAGCACCTGCCTCGGCCGGCAGCGGCAGGTGAAGGTGGTGCCGTCCGCAACGTTGCCCCAGTGCGAATGTGCAGCGAACCCGGTTCGAGGTGTTCCAGCCCGATAAACCGCTCGGTGCCCGCCCCCGCAGGGTCCCGCTCGGTCTCACTCAGGTTCTCGACGACATCGCCAAAGCGGACACGTTTCCCCCCCTCCGCTCGAATATCAGGAGCCTCGCCCAGCCGGGGTTCGGCCGGAGACCGCCGGGAGCCGGCCCGGCAGTGATCATCGTCACCCTCCTCCCCGCAGGGCACGCCCTCTCCAGGTAAGGCGATATCGCTGCTTGCTGCTGCGCGGTTTGTCAGGGATGGTCATCTCGACCAGGCCTTCACGGATTGCCGGCTGCAGGTAGGCCTTCCTGAAGTGTTCGGCGTTCCTCAGGCCGAGGACATCCTGAAGTTCCCGGCGCGACATCTCACCGTCGAGAACTCCGATGATCTGCATGACTTCCGTGGTAACTTCCGTGGTAAAGAAGGTCAGGGTGACGCCACGGTCGTCCTCCGACCACTGCGGCAGAGGTAGACCGCGCTCGGTGCAGGCCCTCTGGATCAATTGCTGCCCCGGCCAATCTTTTCCATATATCCGCGCAGGTACAGCACGTGTGCAATGTCTGGATTGCGCAGAACGGACAATGTTCCCTTCTGGAGTTTTGCAAGGGTCACGCCTTCAGGAAATTTACCAGTATTTGAGATCTCCAGGCGATCCGGGTAGATATGGACGGTGATTCCGCCGGAGAAATCACTGTAGTCACGGTGGGCAAAGGCGTTGACCAGACCTTCCCTGACGGCGCCTGAAGGGTAGAAGGGCTCATCCTGGCGTTTAAGATCGGCAGGTCTGAAACGCGATACCGTAGGGGTATTCCTCAAAATAAAGGAGTACACATCTTCCAGTACCGGCACCAGTGGGCCTTGGTAGGATTTCATATCCTGGTACGTGTCGCCTGTTTTGTCCGTTCTAAAGACCGCTGCCCGAACCCGGACCTGCGGATAGCGAACAGCAGGATTGGCTCCAAAGAGAACATCGCCGCCGTTGGTCAGGCGGCCATACCTGGAGACCGAGAGGTCCTCTAGAATCGCAGTTGGGCTGTCACTGTCCCGGAACCGGAATCGCCCTGATGCAGTCACTGCCTTTAGGGTGGACTGAATCTCATCGAGGTCCAGATCTTCGTTCATATCTGCAGAAGAAAAGCGGCGCTCCCATCGCTCAGGCTCCACCTGCTTGCGGAGCACCATGTCGCGGATGGTCTCGACATCCGCTTTCCGGGTGGTCTGACCTGTGCGAAGATAGATGACATTCTCAAATGCGTATGGCAGATCCTTGCCGGCAGGCACCTCAATGACGAGCAGGGCTTTTCCTTCAACCTCGTGTGCCCGAACCGAGACCAGTGCTCCGGGAGAGAGTCCTTGTTGCAGCCCCTGTTCGAGGCTCTTTCCCATAGCATCGGGACCCTCGACACCGATGGCCGTCCCCCGGACATCCACGCCGCAGACAACGTAGCCGCCGGAAGTGTTCAGAAAGCCGCAGACTGCCTGGCCGATGACCCCGATATTCCCACAATCAGGTATAAATTCAACGTTCTGCCCTTCTTCAAGCGACAGGGACTCTCGAATGGCTTTCGTCTTCATGAACGGTCACCCCTGCCCTGGACCGCCCGGGAGACACGGGCGCTATCCTGGAAGTTCTCCTGCACAAACGCCTCAACTTCCTGGTAGCGCGAAAATTGTGCAGTTGCAAAGAGGGCCGTGTATCGCTGAAAGGGAAGAATCGTTCTGATTCCCTTTCCCTTCACCGATCTCACCGCGGTGAAACTGCGCCCGGCGAATCGTCCTCCATGAGGGCGACCGCGACGTTCTCCTCGCCTTCATCTCATCAAAGACTCATGCAGGAACGGGTCCAGTGGGAGTTATGATAACTGCTTCGGAGTTTTTGAAAAAAGGTGCTGTTTTTCCACGCATTACTGCGCTGCCCGCTTTGGTTCTCTGGGGGCTTCAAGAGGATTCTTGATCGTAACCGTCATTGACTTTGTATTCTTGCCGCGGACCTCCACCTTGTAGGTACCCTGCTCCGTGAACTTGTGCGCGAAGAACGTATACGTCTGTGGACCGCTGCCCACAAGATCCTGTTTCTTCCCAATGAGCTTACCATCAATCTACAGCTCTGCCGTAAAGTGCGTTTCCCAGTCCGAGGAAGGGAGACCTTCGTTGTCAAACCAGTACCCGATACTCACCGGGGTGTTCGTGTAGAAGTACGGCTTGCCGCTCTCGTCACGACCGCCGCCCGTACTTCCACTGACCGTAGCAACTGCTTCTATGGAATTTATCGTTGCTTCCCGATATGTAGGTTCCATGCTGCAACATATATAAAAATAGTATAATAAATTTCCTGTCTGCTGAATTGTTGTCGTGGGGGCGGCGGACGATCTGATGGATCAGCACGCTCCTCGACCAGCCAAATTTGCGGGCCATGCGAAGGTAGAACTCACGCTCCAGCGGATCGGAACACCGTTACAGAATAACCAGACTGTGGCTCCGACCAATCTCTCGCACAGGTTGTGCGAGTTTTTCAGAACCGGTCTATGCCTCGAAAGCCGGGACTCCATACGCCAGAGATTGGAAGAAAAGCCGCCGATGCCAACAAACTCCTCCTGCAGATCTCCAACCAGTTGTTGGACAATTGGCTCATTCCCGGGATATCGCCGGCCCGCCAATACTATCGGACCATTGAATTAGTGCAACGCACCGTTGCGCAACCTCTCCTTTGATCCGGCGGCCGCCCGGGCCTGGTCGGCGCAGGCTGCGGTCTGGCAGATCCGGCGGTCCCGATGATCCGTATGTTTGCACTTTTGCACCACGTTTGCACCAGAATTCCGGGGAAAGTGCAAATGAAAAAAACGCCCGGCCCGACGGGGATTGTTGTATTAGAGAGATATGTACAGATATATGTACTGATCAGAGCACTCATTTACACCATTTACTGGGAACGGAGAGCCTGCCAGCAGGAGTGGGTGACCCACCCCTGGGTGCCTGTGAAAACCGCGGTGGTGCAAAGATACGTCGGATTCCGGAGGATCTGCGGCTGATCCCCGGATGGCAGGCACAGGGAGGTTTTTCCTGGTGCAAAGTTGGGTGCAAAGAAGTGTAAACGGGTGTAAATGTGCAAACGAATACCCCGGTCAACCCCACTGACTACATCGTCCTCCGGGTGGCCCGGGCTTGCCCAGGGTCAGCGCCTGCGGCCTGCGGCAGGCGTCACCCGGCGCTCGTGTTCATTAACCCGGGGTGGGTGCCGAACCCCGGATTTTCCCCCGGGCGGCCCCCACCCGCAGATTAATCACCATCCAGTCCGACCTTGTATCATGAATCTTCCTCAAATTTCAATTCTCGCCGCCATGCTGCTCGTTTTTGCGGTCTCTGCCTGCAGTTGCACGGGTCAGGAATCAGTCGTAGCCGGTGATGATGCGGCGCAGGTGCTTGCATACGCTGAACCAGTCGCCGGGAACCTCCTTGCCGGCTTCAATGAAGATAACTATACGATGTACTCCCGCGATTTCAGCCCCGAGATGAAACAGGCCCTGGATGAGGGTGCGTTTGAGCAGAACCGCGAGTACGTCACGTCAAGGATCGGGCTCTATAAATCCCGGGCGAGCCCGGTCGTCACGGATGACGGTAAGTACATCGCCGTAACCTACAAGGGGGAGTTCGAGCGGGAGGATGGGGTGAACCTCCGGTTCGTCTTCAAAAAAGACGACGAATCGCACCAACTCTGTGGGCTCTGGTTCAACTCCCCGATGCTGCGCAGTTAAAGCCCCCGGTGGGGGCCGACCGGCCCTGGGACAGGGAGGATTCGGCGTATCCGGACCCCGGAGCGGTATGTCATCGCCAGTTCCGACGAGGAGAACGACCGCTTCATGCGAGACGTTGCCGAAGGCAGAAAGACAAGAGAAGACGTCAGGGTCTGGCTCTGCTCGGTTGCAAAGAAAAGTCGGTGAGTTATTGTGCCAGGAGCTCGAGGGTCTTTTTGTGCCGCTCCATGAGCATCCTGAAATCTTCGTCCTTCGGCCGCGAACTCGTTATATAGGTAATGAGCGGCCGTCCACGCTCCTCCTCGATCTCTCTGTATAACCCGATCCTCTCGGCGTAGGTCATGAGAGAACCTTGGATTAAACGGTATATTAAGATGCTGAATCCCTGCCGCGACCCCCGGATGAGTGCCGCCCTGCAGGAGGCCTCTCGGGACGACGATGAGCGTGACGGTCTTTTGGCGGCACCGTGGGGGCATGGGGATCTAGAGCACTCCGGACGGTGCAAGGATAAGGGATCCCTGTGCCGTCCCCGGAAAACGGGGCCATAACAAACGCCTCGGTTTTTATAGTAGCCGGTCATCACAGCCGGGGCAAAGAGAGGTAAGGAAGATGAAAGGCCTGGCAATGTTGAGGATCGGAGAGATCGGATGGATAGAGAAGGATCGACCAGCCTGCGGTCCCAGAGACGCTATCGTCAAACCATTAGCGTTAGCGCCGTGCACTTCCGACGTCCACACCGTCTGGGAAGGAGCAATCGGGGACCGGCACAACCTCATCCTGGGGCACGAAGCTCTCGGGGTAGTAGATGAAGTGGGAAGCGAGGTCAGGGACTTCAAGCCCGGTGATCGGGTCATCGTGCCGGCAATCACCCCCGACTGGGATTCGGAAGCCGCACAGCGCGGGTTTCCCTCGCAGACCGGCGGACCCCTCGGGGGCTGGAAGTTCTCGAACTCGAAAGATGGTGTATTCGCCGAGTTCTTCCATGTGAACCTGGCGGACGGCAACCTCGCGCACTTACCAGAGGGCATGTCCCTGGAAGCGGGGGTCATGCTCCCGGATATGCTCAGCACCGGTTTTATGGGTGCTGAGAACGCTAAAATTGAGATCGGGGCAACTGTAGCGGTTTTAGGAATCGGGCCGGTTGGGCTCTGCGGCATCGCCGGTGCAAAACTGAGGGGCGCCGGAAGAATATTTGCCGTCGGCACGAGGCCTGCTGCGATCAACGTAGCGAAGGAGTACGGCGCCACGGATATCGTCAGTTACAAGGACGGGAGCACCGTAGAACAGATCCTCGACGCAACCGGCGGGGCAGGCGTCGACGCGGTGATCGTCGCCGGCGGCGGTCCGGATATTCTGATGGATGCGATGAACGTAGCCAGACCGGGATCAGTGATCTCGAACATCAACTACTTCGGTCAGGGTATCGGCGACGAAGACACCCTCCCCCTTCCCCGGGTCGGTTGGGGATACGGCATGGCGGACAAGAACATCATGACCGGGCTCTGTCCCGGCGGAAGGGTGCGAATGGAGAGATTGGCTGAAGTTGTAATGCACGGGCGCATGGCCCCCTCACTCATGGCGACGCACGTCTTCAGGGGTTTCGATAACCTGCAAGAGGCTCTGCTCCTGATGAGAGAGAAACCGAGGGACCTGATCAAGCCGGTCGTTCTCGTGCAGCAGTAGAGGCTTGAACCTCTTTTTTGCGGTTCGTTACCCGGGCCCGTCCCGTTACCTGTTCGCCAGCGTCGAGGTCCGGCTGCCGCCTCCCTCACCCGTTCGGCGGTAGCCGCAGCCATCAGGCATCCGCGTGCGTTCCCGCGGGAAAGGATTCTGAAGTGTCCGGATCGATTGTTTTTTGGCCGTGGAAGACGGATCCTCTGAACGTTACATGGCTGAGGGCCCGCCGATCATCTACTTGAACAACGCCGCCACGACCTGGCCGAAACCACCGGAAGTGCTGGAGGCCGTCAGGCAATCCCTTGCCCTCCCCGTCTTCGGGTCGGGAAGGACCACCGGCAGCCAGGGTGAGGATTACATCACGCTGGCACGGGAAGCACTCTCCGCCCTCTTCGTTGCGGATCCGCCGGAGCACGTGGTCTTCACCCAGAACGCGACTGACTCCTTAAACCTCCTCATCCAGGGATCTCTTGCCGGATGTGAGGCCGGCTGCCGCGTCCTCACGACCGCACTCGACCACAACTCGGTCCTGCGGCCGCTGCACGAACTCGAGCGGCAGGGCCGTATCAGGCTGACGGTCCTCCCCTTTGAGGAGAACGGCACCGTCAGCCCCGAGAGTGTCGAGGCGGCCATCACGCCTGATACCCGGCTTATGGTCACGGCCCACGGGAGCAACGTGCTCGGCTCGGTGCAGGACATCTCCCGCATCGGGGAGGTCCTGCACGATCACGGGGTCTTCTTCATCGCCGACGGAGCGCAGACCGCCGGCCATATCCCTATCAACCTGCGGGCTCTCCCGGTCGACGCCTACGTCTTCACCGGCCATAAGGGCCTCTTCGGCATCCCGGGCACCGGCGGGTTCTACCTGCGGGATCCGGAATCGGTCGCCCCCGTCCGTTACGGAGGGACCGGGACGGACTCCTTCTCGCTCTTCCAGCCCCGCGAGATGCCAGAGCGGTTCGAGTCAGGGACCCATAACTACCCCGGCCTTGCGGCCCTCGCGGCCGGAGCGAACTACGTCGCGTCCATCGGGGTAAAGGCCGTCGCGGAAAAAGCAGAGCGCCAGACGGCGTTCCTTATCCGGGAGTTGAAGAAGGAACCGAACGTCACGGTCTACAACGAGTCCCCCTCCCTTCCCATCGTCTCGTTCAACATCCGGGGCATGGAGAACGACGACGTGGGGTTCATCCTCGCCCGTGCCTACGGGGTCATTGCCCGCACCGGGCTCCACTGCGCACCTCTCGTGCATAGGGCGATTGACGGGGGAAGTGGCTCTGTCCGGCTCAGCCTCTCCTGGTTCACGACGGACGAAGAGTGCCGGCTCACAGCCAGAGCAGTAAAGGAGATTGCGAGAAATGCGGATTCTTCGGTCGATTCGCCATAAATCGTGTGCCGACGGCTCCTTCATGAAGGAGTTCCTCCTCGATGCCCCGGTACCGGAGGGCTTCTTTGCCTACCTCGGGAACTTCGGGCATGTGGAAGCGCTCCCCAACCTCGGCGAGGGGTTCTACAAGTTCGAGAAGCCCGACTGGTTCTCCATCAAGGGGTTTGCCGGCGACACCACTGTTGAGGTCAGGTTCAAGAAGGAGGTGATGGACCTGACGGTGGATTTCCTCTACCTCCTCTTCTCATCCTACCGGGAGGGGGCGATCGACCTCTCTGTGCTGAAACAGAGAGAGCAGGCGATTAGAAGGCGGGTGCGAGAGCACCTGTATGGGCGTGGTTGACAGGGAACACATGGCCGGGGATGTATTCGAGCAGTTCGCAGAGGAGTACGATCGCTGGTTCGAGGAGCACCGCGCCGTGTACCACGCGGAACTGGCCTGGATACGCCGCCTCTTCCCCTGTCCGGACTCCCGTGCCGTCGAGGTGGGGGTCGGATCCGGGAGGTTTGCGGCTCCCCTCGGGATCCCGCTCGGGATCGAACCCTCGCGTGCCCTCGGCCTGATGGCACGCCGGCGGGGGATCGAGGTGATCCGCGGGAAAGGAGAGTCAATCCCGATCAGGGACGGGGCATGCTCGTCGGTTCTCCTGGTGACGGTCATCTGTTTCCTGGACGACCCGGTCCCGGTGTTTCTGGAGGTTCACCGGGTCCTCGCCCCGCAGGGGAGGCTTGTCATCGGGTTTCTCGAGCGCGAAGGAGAGGTTGCCCAAAAGTATCGGCATGATGAGGGGAAAGGACGGTTCCTCTCCCGCGCCCGGTTTTACTCATCGGACGAGGTGCAGGACCTCCTCGGGAGTACCGGGTTTTGCGTGACAGGGGCCGAGTCAAAGACTGGATTCTCTGTTATCGCCGCAGAAAAGAACTGATAGACACTTGCCGGAACGGCACACCGGAGCCCTCGAGAGCACCCGGTCGGACGAGGACGCGTCCCTGCAGGAAATGAGAGGAGAGCAGGGCGTCAGTACACGCCCTCGCCCGTCACGAGAATACCCTTCACCGGGTAGGTTCCGTTGCACGCGCCTTTGAACTCATGACGCACCCTCTCGTGATACGAGTTTGACTGCCAGCCAAGAACCCACCACTGGTTTACTCCCTGAAAATTGGATGAGATGGTGAGAACGTTCTCGTCGACGGCGTCGAACGAGAGGATGAACGGCACCTCAACGACATACCCGGACGACCTGGGGCTCACGTAGTAATCGTCAATGGGCCCGCCGGAACTGCTGAGATTGCCGATGATCCGGTACGGCGCAAACAGGGGTTCGGTTCCTATTGGCATCCTGGTGTCGATCTCGTGGCCGGGACTGGTATCCCGCACATAGAGCTCCATCTCAACGAGCACCGGTGTCTCTTCGGAATACCTGTCGGAGTAGATATGAGTGGGTTTGGGGAGCTCCGACTCGTTCTGCCCTGGCATAATCGGGATCGGTACAATGCGGTTTTTATAGATGGGATCGATCCGGTCAGCCGAGATATTCAGCATGGGAATGCCGCCGACGTGCTCGATCTTAACCGATATAGTGTTCCTGTCGAAATTTCTGAAACTCGCAAGCGACATATTGATAGGAGTCACGTTCACTCCGGTCTCCGGGTCATAACAGGAAGGGATGGGGATGAGGAGAACCGCGTCTTCGAGAGGTCCTGATGTGGAGATCTTCAGGTCGTAGTGATACGACGACCTGAAACTCTCAGATGCGGATTGGCCCAGAGATCCTGCGATCAATGCTATGAGTATGAAGAGGAGTACCGCGAGAATACCTGCCCCGATGAGTACCTTCCCGAGAATATTCGATAGATTCACCATTGCCGGTTAACGGATCTGGGTGTTGATGGTATTATATGCATCTGTTTTCAGGCTCGTGGGCCGAGGAGCCCCCCGACTTGAGTCGGGGGAGGAATCGGCCCTCGGCGTGTCCCGATACACTTTCACCCCGCACGGGTATTCTTTATGCCGGGGAAGCCCGCACAAGGTAAGTGTATGCAATCGGTGACAGAAAACCGGGTTTCAAGGGGCGCAAGCAAGCCCCCCGGCTTGAGCCGTGGGGAGAATTGCGCCCCTTGGTCCGTTCACTTTCACCCCACACGGCATATCATATAGACTGATGAGACCCAACTCCTCTATTGTTTCAAGCAATGAGACACGTCACCCGTTACCGTGCATACCCCTCTCACGCCGTTGAACAGCGGTTGTTCAACGGGTTTGCGAGATGCACCTTTGTACGGAACCACTGTCTCGACAACAACGTCTTTCAGGACTCTCTTTTACCGGATCTCAAGAAACAGCACCCGGAACTGAAAGAGGTGCAGAGCCATGTTCTGCAGAAAGTGGTCCACCGGATCGTCTCCAGCCTCCGAGCCCTGAGAGCGATGAAAGCGAAGGGGAGAAAGGTCGGCAAGCTCCGGAAGAAGTGGGTTCACTCGATGATCTACGAGCAGACCGGGTTCAAGCTCACGGGCAACTGTCTCTGGCTGAGCAAGATCGGAGAGATGCCGATCGAGCTCAGCCGCCCGGTACCCGGGCGGATCAAGCAGATCGCGATCAAGCACACGCCTGCTCACAAATGGTTTGTGGCGATCATCTCCGAGACCCCTGATACCCCGGAGCCGACGATCGGTACCCGGGCGGTCGGGATCGACCTGAACCTGAAGAACTTCTCCACCGATACCGACGGAGTGGTCTTCGAGCACCCGCATAACGTCAGGAAGTCGGCGAAGCGACTCCGGCGTGCTCAGAGAAAGTTATCCCGGGCAGTGAAGGGCAGCAGGAACCGCCGCAAGCAGCGGGTCAGGGTTGCCCGGATCCACGAGCTGGTCGAGAACCGGAGGGACGACTTCCTGCACACGTGGAGCTGATACTATGTTGATCGATATGATCACATCGCCCTGGAACACCTGAACATCAGGCCGATGGTCGAGTCGCTGGATGCGAAACTCCGCGGCAGATCCAGATCGATTCTCGATGCCGCGTGGTACAAGGCCCGGGAGTTCATACGCTACAAAGCTGCGAATGCTGGTAGGTATGTGCATCTGGTCGATCCGGCCTACACGACAGAGGACTGTTTCCTCTGCGGGTACCGGGAAAAGAAGGATCTCGCGCAGCGAACCCATTCCTGCCCGGTCTGCGGGTATACCGTCCCCCGGGATCTGAACGCCGCACAAAACATCCTCAAACGAGCATCCGTAGGGTGGGGCACACCCGAATCTACGCTTGTGGAGATCAGAACCGCTACACCACCAAGCCCGGCAGTGCAAGTTCCGGTCAACGAAGCAAGAATCTCCAGGCTAAAGCCCGGGGGGAGTGTCAACGACTTCGACTGGCTGGCTGTTCTGGATAGTACGGCATACAGCCGCGGCGGGCCGCCACTGCAACAATGAGACAGTGCCGGGTTCCCTGGAGTGAGCCGCGTACACCGAAGAAAAACCAGAACCAGGAGTGGGGGTGCAGGCACCCGGCATGATTTGAAGATTTCCAGGACAACTGATGAGATCCCGAAGGATTACTCCGTCGCTTCCTCCTCGGTCTCCTGCCGGGCCCCTTTCCACGTCCCCTTCAGTTCGGGGTAGTCGGCAAGGATCTTGCTGACCGTGCTCCTGCTGACGTCGAACATCCTGCAGATCTGGCTGATGCTTGTCCCGGACTGCCGTATTGTGAGGAGCGCCTCAACCTGACCATCGTTGAGCGCTCTCGGCCTCCCAATGGGCCGCCCTCCCTCTTTCTTCGTCTTCTTCGACGCTAACGGAACGGCCTTTCGGGTGCTCTCCCGGTACCGGTCCATATACGCGACGAAGTTGCCGATGGCCTCTCTCCTCTGTTCCTGGTCGTCCCGGAACCCGAAGAAGTCATTGTTCACGCAGTAAACTGTGTATCGATCGTTCAGGGCTCTGAGCGTTGCAAGCCCGGCATCCATATCCCTGGCAAGGTCGGCAAGATCGTAGATGATAATGTCGGGGCAGTTGTTGGCGGCACAGTAGTCCAGCATCTCCACAAAGCCCTTCCGCTTCTCCGGAGGCGTTGCATTCGCCCGGTGGTCATGGAAGATCCCGACGATCCCAAACCGGTATTTACAATAGTTCTCGACTTCAGCTTTTTGTGCTGCGAAATCCCCCTTCTTTCTTGTATTCAAGTATGCCACAGCATCTTTTTTCATCCGATTATGATGCCATATAATCATATATATTGTTTTTGAAGAAGCACAAGGAACGCCTTTCCATGACATGCCCGGGAATCCCGTGCAGTATCCTGCTCTCTGCCGGCAATGTATAAAAAATGCCCTCCAGGCACATTTAGGGGGCAGTTCCTGCCCGGTCAAAAAAAGAGATAAGTGTTACTCTTCCGGTCTCCGGGACTCCCACCGGTCGAGCACTTCCTGCCCCTCAACAAAGACGAGCCCGTGCTCCCGTGCGTAGTTCGCCGCATCCTCCTTCGAGAGGGCTAACCCGGTTTCGTCGTCCAGCATCTCGCAGATCGTGACCGCCGGAGTGATCCCGGCCATGCCGGCAAGCGCGATCGAGAGTTCGGTCTGCCCGCGCCGTTCATCGAGTAACCGGTCGGCGGCCCGCAGGAGCGCCATATGGCCCGGCGTCCGGAAGTGCGCGGCAAAGTCGTGACCGCCGCCGTTGAGCGACTTTCTCACCTCGTCTGCGATTGCAGTGACCGTCAGGGCACGGTCCCGGTCCGTGATCCCGGTATAGGTCTCCCGGTGGTTCACCCAGAGGGAGAACGATGAATGGTTCTTCCGGTCGTAGGGCACCTCGCCGTCCTTCTCGACGAGGCTGCAGGCACGCAGGACATCATGGGCAAACGGCAGGCCGAGCCTCTTTGCAGCATCGGGGTGAACCGCCGTACAGATCAGGCCGCCACCGTCTTTACGCATCTGCCTGATATGGGCAGGTGTGACCGCATCCGACCGGATTGCGAAATCAGTCTCGCGCTCCCGGTTGTCAAAGTCGTACAACAGGACAAATTCACCCTTTGCCAGGGCCTTTATGGCTGCATCAATCATGGGTAATCTCCACATCGATCGTATCGTTATCGTTCAGGTTCAGAGCTTTACGGAGTTCGCATCCGGCGATGACCTCGATGATATCCTCCGGGTAGTGGGTGCGGGAGGGCTCGACGATCGCGCACTCGTGGCCCTCAATCTTGCAGGGGAGCACCCGGGCACCGCCGAACGTCCGCTCATCGGCAGTAAACCCCGGAACATCGATCCACCTCGCGTGGTCGAGGTGTTTTCTAGCCTGGGTGCTCGCCGCATCAAGCCTTATGTTCAGGGTGCCGGGGAAGGGCTCAAACCCGAGGCATCCGCCGAACTGCTCCTTGTAATGGGGGATGCTCATGTAGTAGCGACCTTCCCCGAGCCCGCTGATCACGGTCCCGGTCAGAACGTACTGCCTGCGTTCCGGGTCGAATATCCTGACGTAATCCGTATACTCTCGTTTCAGTTCCTGCTCGCCCTCCCGGGTGACGGCAACGTACTGGCCGTCGGACTTCATCGAACGGATGATGAACTGCTGCCGCTCAAGTGCGATCAGCCGCCGCGATGCGGTCTGGGGGCTGATGCCCAGAGCGTTTCCGAGTGACTGCGATGAGAGCCAGATCGGGCCTCTACACCCACCGAGCAGGGCGATCGTCTTCAGGGACTGCAGATCCTCCGCTTCAACCATCATACCATAATTGAGATGCATACTATATACGGGTTGCGCAACGATCCGGGGCGAGTGAATCTTCGTGAAATGTCGATGAGGCATACGCTAATTATTTAAGTCCAAATGGTAACATTAGCTGTATGAAATCCGGAGTGCGGCATCAGCTTGCCGAGAAAATGGCAGGAGAGATCACACTCTCGGACTCACCGGGACAGGCCCTCAAGAAGTGGCGGCAGAGCTTCAACATCCCCCAGGGACTGCTCGCCGAGCACCTTGAGGTCTCTCCTTCAGTTATCAGTGATTATGAGAGCGGACGGCGAAAGAGTCCGGGGACTGCCATCGTCGGCAAGATCGTCGATACGATCCTCTCGATCGATGAAGACAACGGTGGCCGGTTCATCAACAAATTTGCGAAAATTCTGTACAGCGAATTCGACGAAGACGTTATCTACGACATCCACGAGTATGCATCTCCTGTGGCCCTCTCCGACTTTGCCGGAGTGATCGGCGCCACCACACTCTGCGGCCCGATGGACCAGACCGTCTACGGGTATACGGTGATCAACAGCCTCAATGCGATACTCCAACTCTCTTCAAGCGAGTTTAACCGCATCTACGGCTGGAGCACGGAGCGTGCTCTCATCTTCACCGAAGTCTCAACCGGGAAGTCCCCCATGGTGGCGATCAGGGTAACACCGTTCAAGCCCCGCTGTGTGGTGCTGCAGGGTATCAGCCCCGGAGAGGTGCACCCGCTGATCCCGGGCCTCGCGGAGCGTGACCGGATCACGGTGCTCTGCACCGAGGTGGATGTCGAGACGATTATAAGTTCACTACGAGGAAAGTCATGGTAGGCATTTATTCGTACGGCGTCTACATACCGCAATACCGGATAAAAGTCCCGGAGATCGCGCGGGTATGGGGTGCCAACGCAGACGACATCACCCGGGGCCTCGGGGTCTTTGAGAAGTCAGTCCCCGACCTGGATGAGGATACCGCAACGATTGCCGTCGAGGCGGCCCGGGCAGCCCTCCGACGGAGGAACGTCGATCCCGAGGCTATCGGGGCCATTTACGTGGGAAGTGAGTCTCACCCCTACGCGGTCAAGCCCACCGCCTGCACGGTCGGTGAGGCGATCGGGGCGACCCCCAATATGACCGCCGCAGACTACGAGTTTGCGTGCAAGGCCGGAACGGCGGGCATCCAGACCTGTATGGGCATGGTCAAGAGCGGTATGATTCCGTTCGGGATCGCCATCGGGGCAGATGTGGCGCAGGGCGCCCCGGGAGACGCTCTCGAGTACACAGCGGCGGCCGGCGGGGCGGCGTTCGTCATCGGCAATGAGAAGACCATCGCCGATATCAACCAGACCTGCTCTTACACCACCGACACGCCCGACTTCTGGCGGCGTGAGGGGCAGAGTTATCCCCGCCACGGCGGACGGTTCACCGGTGACCCGGGCTACTTCAAGCACGTTCAGGGCGCTGCCCGGCTGATGTTTGAACAGATAGGGACGAGCCCGAAGGACTACGACTATGCCGTCTTCCACCAGCCCAACGCGAAGTTCCCGCAGCGGGTGGCAAAGATGCTCGGCTTCTCCGACGAGCAGATCCGGCCCGGTCTCGTCGTCCCGAGGCTCGGCAACACCTACTCGGGGGCATCGATGATCGGTCTTGCCGCAACGCTCGACGTGGCGAAACCCGGCGACCGGATCTTCGTCACCTCCTTCGGCTCCGGGGCCGGGAGCGACGCCTTCGATATCACGGTCACTGATGCCATTGATTCCGGGGAGTTCGACCGGTCAAGGGCACCGACCGTCGCGAAATTGCTCGCAAACCCGACCTACCTCGACTATGCACTGTATGCCAAACACAAGGGAAAGATCGTGATGCAGAAATGAGAGACGTAGCAGTAATCGGAGTCGGGTGCACGGAGTTCGGGGAGCACTGGGGCACCTCGTTCCGCGACCTCTTCGTTAAGGCGGGGGCGCTGGCGCTCGAGGATGCCGGGCTCTCCGGCGAGAACCTCGACGCCCTCTACGTGGGGAACATGAGCGCAGGGAGGTTCGTTGAGCAGGAGCACATCGGTGCCCTGATTGCGGATTACGCCGGGCTCGCGACGAACCATGTCCCCTCGACCCGGGTGGAGGCGGCCTGTGCCTCCGGCGGCCTTGCCTTCCGGCAGGCAGTGATCGCGGTCGCAAGCGGCATGGAGGACATCGTGGTCGCCGCGGGAGTCGAGAAGATGACCGATGTCGGGACCGGGGCGAGCGTGGACATGCTCGCGAGCGCCGCGGATCGCGAGTGGGAAGGGTTTGCCGGGGCGACCTTCCCCGGGCTCTACGCCATGATTGCAACCGACTACATGCACCGCTACCCGCTCACCCGGGAGCAGCTCGCACAGGTTGCCGTGAAGAACCACGAGAACGGCGCGAAGAACCCGATCGCCCAGTTCAGGAACCGTATCACGGTCGATACGGTACTGAACTCATCGCTGGTCGCCGACCCCCTGCGGCTCTTCGACTGCTCGCCGATCACCGATGGGGCGGCGGCGGTCGTGGTGGTGCCACTCGAACGCGCCCGCGAGTTCACCGATTCGCCGGTGCGGGTGCTCGCAAGCGCCCAGGCGAGCGACACCATCGCGCTCCACGACCGGCGGGACATATCCACCCTGGATGCCTCTGTGGCGGCAGGGAAGCGGGCGTTTGCCCAGGCGGGCCTCACCCACAAGGATATCGACATGCTGGAGGTCCACGACTGCTTCACGATCGCTGAGATCTGTGCGATCGAGGACCTCGGGTTCTGCAAGAAGGGCGAAGCGGGCAGGCTCACCGAAGAAGGGGTGACGGCTCTTGGCGGGGAGATCCCCGTGAACACGAGCGGCGGTCTGAAGGCCTGCGGCCACCCGGTCGGTGCGACCGGGATCAAGCAGATCTACGAGATCGTCAACCAGCTCCGCGGCGAAGCCGCGGGCCGGCAGGTGGATGCAGAGATCGGTATGGCCCACAACGTCGGCGGCACCGGCGCGACAGTCGTCGTGCACATCCTGGGGGCGTAAATATATGTCGGTTTCACGGTTCTGGAGAAAGATCCCGCAACGGTACAACCTCATCGGGACGCAGTGCACGAGCTGCGGGCGATATTTCTTCCCGCCCCGGTCGCTCTGTCCCGACTGTCGGAGGAGCGGCAAGATCGTCGACCACAAGTTCAACGGCGAGGGAACGGTCGTCACCTACACAGTGATCCGGTCGGCAAGCGACCAGTTCGAGCACACCACCCCATACGTCCTCGCGATAGTCGAGCTCGACGAGGGGCCGAGGCTCACCACCCAGGTCGCCTGCCTCCCCGAAGAGGCGAAGATCGGTATGCGGGTTAGAAGCGTCTTCCGCCGGATAGCGGCGGACGGAGAGAGCGGTACCATCCACTACGGCACGAAGTTCGTGCCGGTGGAATAATCACTTTTGGGTTGCTCGGAAGCGGCCTCGGGGAGATGGCGACCCGTTTCGCGCAGAGCGCGAGATGCCATCACTATACCTCCACTATCGATTCAGATGAAGACGCGAAGTCTTACTTCTCCACGGTGATATCGTAGACCGCGTGCCACTTCCCCGGCGAGTAGGTCCTGACCTGCCGCTCGGTGACCTCGCCTCGCGTGACCGCCCGGATAAGGGGGAGGTATTCGCCCTCCCGCTCCTCTAAGGCGTAGAGATGGATCGTCCCGCCGTCCCGGCAGAGTCGGGCGGCCGTCGCGAGGAACTGCGGCGCGGCCAGGGGGAGATTCATGACGACCCGGTCGAAGAGGGCGAACCCGAGCCGGTCGAGGTGCCCGGCGTCCCCGAGCATTGGAATGACGTTTCCCGCCCGGTTGAGCGCTACATTGTGGACCAGGAGGTGGACCGCGGCGGGGTTGAGGTCCGCGGCAACGACGAGGGCGGCCCTGCGGGCAAGGATGATCGTAAACGGCCCGACACCGGCGAACATATCGAGCACCCGCTCCCCCTCCTCCATCGCCTCGAGGATCCGTTGCCGCTCGGTCGAGAGCCGCGCCGAGAAGTAGGCGAGAGCAAGGTCCACGTCGAAGTGGAGTCCGTACTCGGTCACCCGGGTGCGGGTGGCGGGAACCCCGGCGAGGACGGCGAACCGGCGGGTGCGGTACTCGCCCTCGACCGGGCTCTCGGGGAAGAGCACTGTGTGGAGGGATGGGCGGGACGAGAGAAGCCTCCGGGCGGCCTCCGGGTCGTCGTCCTGCATGACGGCGATCCCGCCCACGAGTTCGTGACGGGGGAGTTCGACGCGTTCCGGCACGGCCTCGAACTCGCACCGAACGGCACCGTCGACCTCTTCCGTCACCGGGAGGAGAATGGCGTCCCCCTCGGAGCGCGGCTTGAAGCCCCGGTCGAGGAGCCCCTCTTCAAGCAGCCTGCGCCGTGTCCGCTCGGCCTCTTGCCTCGGTACCGCAACGCACCACTGTTCTTTCCGCACCTGGACCACCAGCCATCTTTAGGTATGAGTTCTCATACTATTCATGGATGAGTACATCAGGAGGCTCAAAGACGGCTCCCTCAAACTCTACGCGCTCGATAAGGAACTCCCCCCTGAGGAGGCGGTCCGGGTGCGGCGGGCGTTCATCGAGGGCGAGACCGGGGTCGCTCTGCCCGCGGTGGGATCGTTCTCTATCGGGCTTGACCGGGTGGTGAAACGCAACATCGAGAACATGATAGGCACGGTGCAGGTGCCGCTCGGTGTCGCGGGGCCGCTCCAGGTGAAGGGCGAGTATGCTGCCGGACAATACTACCTCCCCCTGGCAACGACCGAGGGGGCGCTCGTGGCGTCGGTGAACCGCGGGTGCTCCCTGATCACCCGGGCGGGAGGTGCGGACGTCCGGATCATGCGCGACGGCATGACCCGGGCGCCGGTCTTTGCCGCCCGCGACATCGTCCACGCCCGGGACGTGGTCACCTGGGTTGAGGAGCACACCGCCGAGATCCGGGAGGCTGCCGAGAGTACCACGAAGCACGGGGAGTTCCTCGACGTCGTCTCCTACGTGGCCGGGACGAGCGTCTTTGTCCGCCTCGAGTTCGACACGAAGGACGCCATGGGCATGAACATGGTGACGATAGCAAGCCAGAAGGTGGGCGAGCTCATCGAGCGGGAGACCGGGGCCCGCCTCGTCGCCACCTCCGGGAACATGTGCACCGACAAGAAGCCGGCGGCGATCAACCTGGTCCGGGGCCGGGGGAAGACCGTGGTCGCGGGCGTGCGCCTCACCGACGCGATGGTCGCCGACCTCTTGAAGACCGATGCGGAGACTCTCGTAGCGGTCAACTACCGGAAGAACCTTGTGGGCTCGGCCCGGGCGGCCTCGTTCGGGTTCAATGCCCATGCGGCAAACGTCGTCGCCGCCATGTTCATTGCCTGCGGGCAGGATGCCGCCCACGTCGTGGAAGGGAGCAGCGCGATCACCACCGCCGACCGGGTGGACGGCGGGGTCTATGTCTCGGTCACCCTCCCGTCGCTCCCGGTGGGGACGGTCGGCGGCGGCACGGGGGTCGATACCCAGCGGGAGTGCCTTGCGATGCTCGGCGTCGCCGGAGGCGGCGAACCGCCGGGAGCCCACGCGAAGGCGTTTGCGGAGATCGTAGGGGCAGGGGTGCTCGCCGGCGAGCTCTCCCTCCTCGGTGCCCTCGCGGCCCAGCACCTGACCCGGGCTCACCAGGATCTCGGGCGTGGATAACGAGGGGCACTGCTGGTTCCGGACCCCTAAAACCGGAACCACTTCATCATAACGAGAGCGTCTTCATCGTTTGCGTAATAAGAGGCGATCTGGAAAACCTCCCGGTAGCCGAGGCGGCGGTAGAACTCCTGTGCCCCGGTGTTGGTGAGCCGAACCTCCAGCTGGGCCCCGCCCGCGCCCGAAAGAGAAAACTCCTGTTCCAGGCGGCGGATGAGGCGCTGCCCGATTCCCTGGCGCCGGTACCCCGGGGCGACCGCGAGGTTCATGATATGCCCATAACGTTCTTCGCCGGTGTTTTCGAGGCCCGCGGCGACGAACCCTGCCAGATCTCCGTTGCTCCGGGCCACAAAGAACGTCTCCGGGTAGTAAGCGAGCGATTCCTGGAGTGTCCCCTCGTCCCATGGGTCGACGAATGTTATCCTCTCAATGGCAACTATCTGCGGAATATCTGCAGGCTGTGCCCTGCGAATGGTAAGTTGAAGCGGCATCATAGTTACCGGTCTCTCCCTCGTGGAGTGCCTTACCTAATATAGTGTCAGGAGACAAAATAGTAGGCACATACGAGTTGGCGGTTACCATGGTTCAGATCTATCGTTTCGCGGCGGTCCGTCCAGAGCGGCGGTACTCCGAAAAAATTCCTTCCGTGCCGTACGATGTGGTGACGGCAGAGGAGGCCCGGGAGTGCATCGAGAAGAATCCTCTGAGTTTCCTGCGGGTCAGCCGGCCCGATGCCGAGCTCCCCGACATTCCTCCGCACGACGACCGGGTCTACGAGCGGGCGCGGGAGGTCTTCGACAGCATGCTCGCGGACGGCCAGCTGCAACGGGATCCGGAACCCGGGATGTACGTCTATCGGGCCGTCCAGGACGGCGAAGAGTTCATTGGGCTGGTCTGTTGCGTGGCGACGGAGGACTACGAGAACCGGCAGATCCGGCGGCATGAGCTCACGCGGTACGACAAGGAAGAGGACCGGACCCGGCACATCGACTCGGTCGGGGCCAACACCGGCCTCGTCTTCCTGCTCTACCGCGACCCTGGAGAGATCTTCTCCTACACCCATTCCCTCATCGACGGAACGGAACCTGACGGGAGCACCACGACCGGCTCGGGAGTACTCCACCAGGTTTACCGGGTCACCGACGAGGCAGTCCTCTCCCGCCTTGAGGGTCTCTTTTCAGCCGTGCCGGAGACCTACATCGCAGACGGCCACCACCGGGCCAAGTCGGCGGTGAACGTGGCAGAGCGGCGGCGAAGCGTTGGAAGGTTCACCGAGGAGGCAGGGAAGTTCATGGTGGTCCTCTTCGCCCATGACCGGGTCCGCATCCACGGATACAGCAGGCTTGTCTCGGATCTCGGCAACTTCACCCTCCCGGGGTTCATCGACGCGCTCTTAACAGCAGGCTGGAATATCAGGCCCTACGGGAAGGTCGACGTTGCAGGTTACCAGATTCCACCGCTCGCGACTGGAGAAGGCCCTGTCCACGTCATGCACTTCTACCTGGAGAAGACCTGGTACGAGGTCTCCCGGCCGGTCAGAGACCCCGCCGATCTTATTGGGTCGCTCGACGTCTCGGTGCTCCAGAAAGAGGTGCTCGAAGGAATGCTCGGCATCTCCGACCCACGGGGCGACCCCAGGCTCCACTACATGGGCGGGGCAAAACCGCTCTCCGGGCTCGAGCGCCTCGTGGACTCCGGCGAGTACGCCCTCGCAGTGGCCATGCAGCCGGTGAAGGTCGAGACGGTGCTCGCGATCGCAGATGCGGATGGCGTCATGCCCCCGAAATCCACCTGGTTCGAGCCGAAACTCCTCTCGGGACTTGTTATCCACACCATCAACTGAAAAATCCATATCACCACCTTTAACTCTTTTTCTGCCGGATCACCCATTATGATCACGATTGCTCTCCCGAAGGGGAGCCTCGAAGCGCAGACGCTCCAGCTCTTCAAGGAGGCCGACCTCGAGGTCAGGCGAACCGACCGCGACTACAACCCCCGCATCAACGATTCAAGGATCGGGAAGGTGAAGATCCTCCGGCCGCAGGAGATCCCGCTCTACGTCCAGATGGGCTACTTCGATCTCGGGATATCGGGGCTTGACTGGGTGCAGGAGAGCGGTGCCGATGTCGCAGAGATCGCGAACCTCTCCTACAGCAAGACCGGCGACGGGAACGTGAAGATCGTGGTTGCGGTCCACCGTGACGAGCCTATCGAGAACGTCGCCGCCATCCGCCCGGAGAGCCGGGTGACGACCGAGTATCCCCGGATCACGGAGCAGTTTTTTAAGGAGATCGGGGTTCCTGTCAGGCTCTTTGCCTCCTATGGGGCTTCGGAGGCAAAAGTACCCGACCTGATGGACGTTGTCGTCGACCTCACCGAGACGGGGAGCACGCTCAAGAAGAACGGGTTAAAGATCATCGGACAGATCATGGAGTCGCACACCGCGCTCCTCGCAAACCACGAGTCCCTCCGGGATCCGGAGAAGCGCCGGGAGATCGAGGAGATCACGACCCTCCTCCTCGGGGTGATCGAGGCGCGCCACCAGGTGCTCCTGACGATGAACGTGCCGTCGGCGGCGCTTGACCGCGTCATCGAGGCCCTCCCCGCGATGAAGAAGCCCACCGTCAGCAGGCTGCACGGCATCGATTACTTCAGTATCCAGACGGTTGTGCAGAAGGGGCTTGTCAACGGTCTCATCCCGCACCTGAAGGCGGCAGGCGCCGAGGATATCCTTGAGATCCCGATAGCAAAAATAGTGCGGTGAGGGGGACCAGCCTTACCAGCGCCGGGAGTACCCCCTCGAGCAGGCACGGCAGACAAGCTTGCCTTCCTCGACCCGGACCCGGGACTCGGCGGTCAGCTCACCGCATTTTGCGCACGGCACCGACCGGAATATCCGGGCCCGCTCCGGTATCTCGACGTCGACCTCCCGGATGGTGAAGAGGGTCTCGGCGGGGAGGTCGAGGATCGCCTCGACGAGCCGGTCTGTCCGCCTCCGGTACTCGGCCCACTCCTCGTCGGGGACCCGGCCCTGCATGACCCGCGCCCGGAGCGAGGCAAGACCGGGGTCGAGCGAATCGGTGTCAAACGACGGATTTCCGATGATCCGGACAGCGTCGCCAGTCAGGCGATTGATGAACGTGAAGGCGTGCTTGCCGTAGTTCTTAAAGAAGAGGTTTCCCTTCCCGACGGTGCATCCTGTCAGGACCTGAATGGCATCGACGCCGCAGGCGTCGGTCTCGGCGATGGTGACGAGTTCCTCGTCCTCGGCCCGGCCGGTGTGGAGCCGCTCGAGGGCGGTCTCGGCCGCCCGGTATCCCAGCGCAAGGCCGGGACAGACGTGGCCGTGGAACTTTGCCACTTCAGCGAACCGGCCGTGTGCTTCTCCCGGCGTGCCGGGGGGTGTGGTAGTACACATGTGCTTACCTTGTATGAGATGTTGTTACCAACGGAGGGATATAGGTTCTGATACTGTGCCGGGGCTCGCGGGCCGGGGCTCCTGGTATATATGGACCGGGTTGCTCCGGGCTGCGGATCCGGGCACTGGGCGAAATATTTTTGCCGCCGGGTACCTGCACGTTTCCAGTATCCGGCACGGACGGCAAATTTTTGAATCTGCCGGAGAGATGGTTATTTATATTCCCTCATGTATAATGACTGCCTTACATGAGAACCTCCGGAAGCGTCCCGGCCCTGGTTGCCGCAGTCTGTATCCTCTGCACCGCGTGCGGCTGTCTCGGCGCATCCCCGGCGCCGACCGGCGGCGGCATCACCCCCATCGACCTGCCGGAACCACCGGGAGTCTCGACCCTCGCCGGGGCTCTCGCGGAGTTGGACCTGCTTGAAGCTGAAGGAGGCCTGAACGTCACCGGCACATCGGTGCACCAGGTGCTCGGGACCGGCGTCGATCTCGACGGCCGGGCCGCCTCCTGGGCCCTCGGCCTCCGGGACGGTGAGGAGGTCCGGTGGCTGACCTTCGGTCTTGCGGGCTGGAGGGAGATCTCGCTTCCGGCCCCCCTGCCCGCGGAGGAGGTGAACATCACCGCCATCCTCCCGCCGGAGGATCTCTTTGCGATGCAGGAGGAGGCCCTCCGGCCGGTGATGGAGCGGCTCGGTGCCGATACAGTCGATATCGCGCTCGCGGAGGGGGTCTACAGTGTCACCATCCGTTCGGATGCCGGGATGGAGACCCTCGCGTTCCGGGCGGATACCGGGGAGGTGGTCGTATAAGGCCGGCGGCCGATGACGGGGTGCTGTCGCTTGACTTCCTCGCGGGGTTCACGATCTTCATGCTCGCCCTGATCATGGTGGTGAGCATGGTGCCGGGGCTCCTCGCGGGGCTGCAGAGCAGCGGCATCGATTATGACGCAGTCGCCTACCGGACGGGGGTGATCCTGGTGGAGGACCCGGGGTGGCCGGCCTATCCCCAGTTTGAGCAGCCATGGGAACTGGTGGATAAAGACAAGATTCAGCGGATGGGGCTTGCGGTCTCGAAGGATACCCCGAATGTTCTTCTCTCGACGAAGGTTGAGAGGTTTTTCCAGAATTCGACGAAAGAGAATCCTTTTTTCACCCCTGAAGACTACCGCAAATTCGTGATCTTTGGTGACATTCCTTACTCCTACAACTTTTCGCTCAATATTTCGCATCCTGACGGCACTTACGGGCTCAAGCAGGCCGGCGACCCCCTCCCCCCCGGCTACGGCTACATCCGCCGGGTGGTGAAGATCAAGGAGCCGGGGGTGGCGGTGATTGTGGGAAATACTACGTCCCCGTCCGAGTCCCCGTACTGGACATCCTCCCCGACGATGCCGACCCAGAACTTCACCGTCCGGCTCAACTTCAGCCAGTTGCTGAACCAGTCCATCAACACGGCCTACCGGATTGACCCAAGGACCGAGCCGGTGAACGTGACGATCACGAATTTTGAGGCTTACCTTAACGATACCAGTGGTGCCACGCTCAAGAGCGTGACGTTCCGGAAGTGGGATCCGACGCGACCGGGCATCGGGCCTGCCCCCATCCCATTCTCATACGGTAAAGACGATACAGATTACTATACCCTGTGTATCGACGGCAAGCCGGAATTCTACTCACCGGAACCGAACGCCCAGGTTTCATCCAATATATCTCTGGTGCTGAAACCAGCCGCCACCTCGCTCTTCCCCCTGGATCAGAACAGCATCCTAGATATCAAGTTTAACTTCGATCATGACCCCCCAGAGACCAACATCACCGGCACCCACCTGTATGATTACGTGAACGTCACCCGCACCGACCTCAAGACCGCCGTCTTGGAGGTCGCCATATGGTGAACAATGCGGGGCAGCTCTACACAATGGAGGGTGTCGCGGCGGGGCTCATCATGCTTCTCACCGCGTACATCGTCGTCAGCACGACGAGCATCTACACAACCGGGGATACGCACATCCCGGATATGCAACTCGAGCAGCTCGGGAGCGATGTGCTCGCGATGATGGATACGCCGGATATCGACGGAGGTACGAGCGAGCTGGTCGGGTTTGTCAAGAAGGGAACCGGGATCGGGGGCGGTAATGATCTCCAGGACGAGTTCCTCGCCAACTGTAAGATGCGATCCGGAGACCCGGATGATAACCTCCGGGCCCAGGTCTACCTCTCCTACAGAACCCTGGGCGGCAGCGTAAACACGACCTTGCTCTCCTCACCGGATCCCTGGTTCACCGGGCGCGAGAACACGGTTCGGGTTACGCGATGGGTGCAATTATCACAACAACCTGGGGACATGCCCGGCGATATGAGGACTGACCCCCAGGCCGTCCTCGTGGAGGTGCTACTATGGCGTGCATGAACGAAGACGGCCAGTGGATCGTGCTCATGGGCCTCCTCGTCGCCGTGGCGCTCTTCTTCCTCGCGCTGATCATCAACCAGTCGGCGCTCGTCGGGCAGACGACCGCGGAAGGGGTGCTCGAGTTCCCGAAGAACGATATCCGGGACCTGCGATCGGCGGTGTTTGACTACATCGACGCCTCCTGCGACTCCGGGGTAAAAGAGGATATTGTTGCGATATCGCTCGAGCGGAAGAACGCCGTGGTCAGTTTCACCGCAGACGTAACGCCATGGGACAATAACCTGTACATGGTGGATCTCCACTACAACAACGGGGTGACGGTGTACAATGAGACCGTGTATTACTGAACCGATGAACGAGGAAGGCGTCACCCGGCTTATGGAGTATATCATCATCACCGGCGTGCTCCTCCTGCTGATGATCGTCATGATGTTCTCCGTCAACGCCTCGATCATGGAGGGGCCGGCGAACAAGCTCCGCTACCATGCCTTCGTGGATATCGGCAACGGCATCAGCACCCGGATCGTTGACCTCTACGTGATCGCGCCCGGCAACGGGACCATCGAGACGAAGTTCGACATCCCCGACGATGTCGCCGGGAAGGGCTACTTCGTGGACGTATGGATGGAGGGCGAGAACCGGGCGAGCCAGGCGATCCAGGTGCAGGGCGGCAGCATCAAAAGCACGATCGCCATCGCCGGCATCGGGGCGACAAGGGGTGTCGTTGGCAACACCACAGGCGCGGGATGGAACATGATCCAGTATGACTCAAAGGGAGTTTAGGGGAGGCGAAGAACCGTGAAGATGAATGAAAAGGCAGTCTCGGAGGCGATCGGGTTCATCCTGATCCTCGGGATTGTCATCAGCGGCATCGGCCTCGTTACGCTCT
>JALNXI010000092.1 GCA_023230425.1 Methanoculleus sp.
TATGGGCACCATCAAGGCCAAGATCAACGAACTCAAGGCCAAGGACCCTGGTGCGTTCCCCGCAGAACCTATGATCGTCGAGGTCAAGGAAGCAGGCGGCGCGGCGGAAGTTGCCGCCGCAGGCGCAAACCCGCAATTCCTTGAGATCGAGGAGCGGCTCAACGCTATCGAGGAGAGGATCGAGTTCGTCGATGCAGAGATAGCCCAGCGCGTCGGAAGAAAAGTCGGGCGCGATATCGGCATCCTGTATGGACTGGTTGCAGGTTTGATTGTATTCATGATGTTGTTGGTATTACTGCCCAAGTTAGTTGGGTACCTGTAAGGAGGATTGACGACTATGTTCAAATTCGAAAAAGAGCAGACGGTACACGACTTTAACGGTACCAAGATCGGCGGGCAGCCTGGAGAATACCCGACCGTGCTCGGTGCATCCATCTTCTACAACAAGCACGAAGTTGTCCTGGATGACCACACCGGAAAGATTGATAAACCCGTGGCAGAGGCGCTCTGGAATCGCTGCCAGGAGCTCTCGGATATCACCGGCATTCCGCACTTCATCCAGATCATCGGGGAGTATGGTGAGGCCTTCGAGAGTTACATCGACTGGTTCTGCAGCATCGATGATAAGACCGCGTTCCTGATGGACTCTTCCGTCCCGGCGGCGCTCGCCCATGCGTGCGATTACGTCACCCAGGCGGGCATCGCCGACCGTGCGATCTACAACTCGATCAACGGTTCGATCGGACCGGAGAACATCGAGGCGCTGGCCAAGAGCGACGTGAGCGCAGCCATCGTCCTCGCCTTCAACCCCGCCGACCCGTCGGTCGCCGGTCGTGAGAAGGTTCTGGTCGAGGGTGGCGTCGCCGGACAGGAGATGGGAATGCTCGAGATCGCAGAGAAGTGCGGCATCACCCGCCCGATCCTCGATACCGCAGCGACCCCGCTCGGCCTCGGCTCCGGCGGTTCGTACCGTGAGATCCTCGCCTGCAAGGCGATCCACGGTCTGCCGACCGGTGGTGCCTACCACAACATGACCGTCTCCTGGACCTGGCTGAAGCGGTGGAAGGGAACGAAGAAAGTTCCCTCACAGCAGCTGGCCGGCCTCGAGGGCAAAGATGCCCTTATCAAGCAGCTCACGCACCACTATCTCGGCGGTACGGACGGACTGCGCCAGGCGGCCTGGTCTGCACCCGATATCGGGTGTAACATGGTTGCAAGCACACTCGGTGCCGACCTGATCATGTACGGCCCGATCGAGAACGTCGAGGCGATGATCACCGCACAGGCCTACGTCGACATCGTCGTGCTGGAAGCGGTGCGGGACCTCGGTATCGAGCCCAAGGTCGATACTCACCCGCTGTTTAAACTAGTATAACCCCCTTTTTTTTAAACCACCCGACTCTCGCCGTGGCCGACCCACTTCACGTGATAACACCCTTCTGCAAGGACACCGGCCTCTGCGTAATCAAGCGCCGGCAAACCGGGCGAACTAGACGATTATAAAGAGTACATCCAGGACATTCGCTCTGACTACCCGCTCAGTGCTGCCCGGATGCACCTTGAAACTCAAGGGCGAGGCTTCACCGGGAAATACATCGTTGTCAAAATGTTGGTGTATACTGTTTCATGATTGGTCACTGTCTTCAGCGGACGACGTTCATCCCCCACTGAAAGGGGGCCTTTGGCCCGCCCCAAGTAAACTAGTTTGCATTAAGCAATTGATTTTAGTAAACATTATACATTCACGCACCCCATAACAAAGCACCGACGCCATGAAGCTGATTACCGTTGCAGGCCCTCCGTCTTCAGGGAAGACCTCTGTGATTCTCAAAACCATTGCAGCCCTTGGACTACCCGAAGGGAGCGTAGGTGTTGTGAAGTTTGACTCGCTCACCTCCTTTGATCACCAACGCTATGATGAACAGCAGATACCCAATCAGACTGCTTTTGCCGGGAAGATCTGTCCGGATCACCATTTCGTCAGCAATGTTGAAGGAGCGGTTGAATGGGGTATGAAGAAGGGATTGTCGGTTCTTGTCACAGAAAGTGCAGGTCTCTGCAACCGGTGCTCCCCATACGTGAACGGTATTTTGTCGGTTTGTGTAATCGACAATCTCTCCGGCGTCAACACGCCGAGGAAAATCGGTCCGATGCTGAAATATGCCGATATTATCGTTGTCACCAAAGGAGATGTTGTCTCCCAGGCAGAACGCGAGGTTTTTGCCTTCAATATCCGTGAGGTCAATGCATCGGCAACTGTTCTTTTCGTCAACGGAATCACCGGCCAGGGAGCGTTTATGCTTGCCCGCTACTGGCAGGATGCCCTTGATATCCGAACGCTTCGCGACCGCAAACTCAGGTTCACCATGCCTGCTGCCATCTGTTCGTACTGTACCGGCGAGACCCTTATCGGGGAGATGTATCAGATGGGGATGGTCAAAAGAATGGAGTTTGACGACGTATGAAAGCCCTTGATTATGCTGCAGAGGTTTCTGCCGTGCCAATCGGCGATATCCTTCGCCGTTATCCTCTTGCGGTTGATTACCTGGCCAACATGCGGCTCGACAGGGTTGATGAATTCAAAACGCTTCCTGAGATCCTGGAGGATGTCGATGAGGATATACTTGAGGAGTTCGGGCTTGACCGCGAGGAGGTCATATTCCACTTCTGTGCATTTCTTGAGGCATTTTCCCGGAAGAGGGATTCTGTTGAGGCAATTTCCTCCATTACAATTCTCGGCGGGCGGGATAAGGCAGGAAGACCCGAGATGGTCGAGCTGACAATAACACCCGGCGAGGTCGTAAGTATCGTCGGTCCTACCGGCTCAGGAAAAAGCAGGCTGCTTGAGGATATTGAATGCCTTGCCCAGCGTGATACGCCGACCGCAAGGCAGATCCTCATCAACGGTTCAGTCCCTGATCTCGATAAGAGATTTTCTGCCGGTGGAAAACTGGTAGCCCAACTTTCGCAGAACATGAACTTCGTCATGGACTTAACTGTGCAGGAATTTCTGGAGATGCATGCAAAAAGCCGGATGATCTCCGGATCCGCCGCGGTTGTGGAAAAGTGTTTTGCAGTTGCCAATTCTCTAGCAGGTGAGAAATTTACGCTTGATACAAAAGTCACCCAGCTCTCCGGCGGGCAGTCGCGGTCACTGATGATTGCCGATACCGCTCTTTTGAGTTCATCCCCAATCATCCTCATTGACGAGCTGGAGAATGCAGGAATCGACCGGCGAGAGGCGGTCAAACTCCTTGTCGGCAACGAGAAGATTGTTCTGATGTCGACGCATGATCCGCTTCTTGCCCTCCGTGCTGATAAGCGGATTGTCATCAGAAACGGGGGTATTGCAAAAGTGATTGAAACGACTGCGGAAGAGGAGCAGACACTCCAGAAGATTGAGGCGATTGACTCCATCCTCCTCGATATCCGTAATCAGCTCCGGGGAGGAGGGGTTGTCGCAAAAGAGAGTATCCCAGAATTTCAGGAGAACTAAGGTATGTGGGAGTTATATGATGCATTGATTGAACGGATCCCTGACGATATTATCGTTGATGATATCGTCGTCGGCGGGGAGATGACGTACGTCGAGGCAAACGGCGGCATCGGTTTTGCTGCGTACCGCGATTATGTCCAGCGCGCCCCGATGATGACCGGGAACAGGATTGGAAGACCGTTAAAAGAGGTGGCCGGATGTGTGAAGTCCTGGAATCTGCAGGAAGCGTCAATCGGCCATTCGGCGATCAACGCGTGGTACAACCATCCGGATACAGCGAGGATGGCAGGAATCGAGATTGCAGAAAAGAAGCGGGTCGAGGAACGGCTGAAAGACCCGTTCATCAGATCCCAGAATCTCGTGAAGGGAAAGAAGGTCTGTGTTGTCGGCCACTTTCCATTCCTTGAGAAGTTGATCGCCCCTGTCTGCGACCTGAGTATCGTTGAGTGGGACCCACAGGAGGGAGATTATCCGTATTCTGCCTGCGAGTACCTGCTGCCGGAATGCGATTATGCGTTTCTGACCTGTGCCGCTATCAGCGACAAGAGCATGCCGCGGCTTCTTGAACTTTCGGAGAATGCAACAATGGTGACGATCGTAGGTCCGGGAACTCCCCTGTCTTCGGTATTCTTCGATTATGGCGTCTCCAATCTGTCGGGTTTTGTCACGACCGATGTTCGACTCGCCAAAAGAATTATTGCAGGAGCGGAAAGCCGGAGGATCTTCGGGGCGGGAATGAAGGTGCAGTATCTTCGCCCCGGGGTTTGAAGGAATTCGACGGGCTCGAAAAAAGAGCAGTTTCCCGGAAGCCGGGGACTTCCCCCAATCACGGCAGTTCGATATGCCCGGCGATCCGGAGTTTCCCCCCCTCGAGGTAGTGGAGCACCGCCGTATCACCGGGGAGGTAGACGAGGTCTTTCTCCAGCGCAAGCGTGAGCGTCGGCTGCCGCCAGTCTCCGTCGTCCCGCACCGCCTCCACCCGCGCCGGGATGAACTGCATCCAGTGGCCGATGTGGAGCACCGTACCCGCCGTGAGCGGTGCCGGCCAGTACCTGACCAGGGTCGCCCGCGCCTCGAGGTTCGTCTGCGTCCGGATTGCGGGGTCGTTTGAGAGGACAAAGCCGCGGTCGAGGTCGTCGGACTCGATGTTCTTGAGCGCGAGCCCCACACGGTCGCCTTCAGCGGCCCAATCGAAGTCATCGTCGTGCTTCTGGATAGACCGCACCGTGATCGCCTGCTCCCCGGGATAGATCTTCAGGGTATCGTGCTTCCTGATGCCGCCTCGCACAACGCCGCCGAGGATGACCGTCCCGATGCCGCGGACGTTGAAGTGGTGATCGATGGGGATCGTTCCCACAGCACCGGCGCCGGGCTGGACGGATGCGCGGGCGTGCGCCCGGGCGATCAGGCGGTCACGGAGCGCAATCGGATCTTCTTCCACGAACTCGTAGTGTTCGAGCACCGTCCCGCGGAGGAGCGGCGCGACCCCATCAGGGGTTAAGTAGTTCTGGAGGATGATGTAGCCCTGCTCTACCCCCACCTCGTTGAGCATCAGCACCCACTCCCCGAGCATGGGAGTGATCTCACTCACCACGATGAGAACCGCATCCGCCATCGATGCGGCGTAGAAGAGCGGGGCCAGCCGCTCGGGATACCGTGTCGGTTCGATGATGGTGACGGTATCGTCCCCCTTCTTCAGGTTATAGAAGGTGATATCGGAGACCGTGCCTTTCTTCCCGAGGTCCTTCGCGTACCCTGCGGGTCCCAGCACGGCAACATTCAAATTGCCCATATGCCAGATCTCTTGGTTATCCGAGAGTATGAGGTTTGCTCCACGCTACCCGGGAGAACGCGCCCGGATCTATACCGCCGCCCCCGGGATCCTGCAGGCATATGCCGGGTCTCCGGCAAACACGACGCGCACCGCGCAATAAATACAAATAAATTTTAATAAAGGAAAGTTAATTTTACTGCAGCCTTATGCGAAGAACGGCGCCCATCACAATCCTGGCACTCACCTGCACGCTTCTCATCAGCATGGCCTGCGCGGTCGCTCTCGGACCGGCCAGTATATCCCCCGGATCCCTGTTTGCCATACCCAACGCGTGGATGATCATCTGGGACGTCAGGCTTCCACGGGTGATTGCCGCGGCGCTGGTCGGGTGCGCGCTTGCCGTGGCCGGCACAGCAATGCAGGGACTGTTTCGGAACTCCATGGCGGATCCCTACATCATCGGCACGTCGTCCGGCGGGGCGCTCGGGGCCACACTCTCAATCGTCCTCTTCGCGGGCACAGGGCGACCGGTCTTCGCATTCATCGGGGCGACGATCGCCACCTTTGCCGTCTACATCATCGCCCGTCAGGGCGGGAAGATCCCGGTCGAGACACTCCTGCTCTCCGGCGTCGCCCTCTCCATGCTGCTATCGGCGTTTCTCTCCTTCCTCATGTACACTGCAGGACGGAGCCTGCACCAGATCATGTTCTGGCTGATGGGAGGGTTCTGGAACGTCTCGTGGGATGACGTCATCGTTGCCATTCTCATCCCGGTCGGGTGTCTGGTCATCTACCTCTATGCACGCGACATCAACATCATATCGCTCGGGGAAGAGGACGCGATCCACCTCGGCGTGAACGTCGAACGATTAAAGCAGATCCTTCTCTTTGCGAGCGCCTTCCTGACGGGAATAGCGGTCTCGATCGCGGGGGCGATCGGGTTCATCGGGCTGATCACTCCGCACGTGATGCGCCTGATCGTCGGGCCCGACCACCGCGTCCTCCTTCCTGCGGCCGCCCTCGCGGGCGGGATCCTCCTCCTCTGGTCCGATACGCTCACAAGGACGTTTGCCAATGACATGCCGGTCGGGATCATCACCGCCTGTTTCGGCGCACCGTTCTTCATATACCTCCTGCGGAGCCGGATGAAAGCATGAAACCAGTCGAGGTCATTGGTATCGACGTCTCCTACGGCGCAAAGAAGGTCCTCGAGGCGATATCGCTTCATGCGGAGAGGGGTGAGATCCTCGGGATCATCGGGCCGAACGGGGCAGGGAAGACGACGCTCGTCAAGGCGATGAGCCGGATAGTCTCCCCGGAAAACGGGGAGATCTACCTCAACGCCCGGAGCCTGGATTCCTTCAGTTTCCGGGAGCTGGCGCAGCAGGTCGCGGTCGTGCCGCAGGGGATCTCGATCAGTTTCGATTACACCGTGCGCGATATCGTCATGATGGGAAGGCATCCCTACATCGAGAGGCTCTCCTCCGGGACTTCCCGGGACCTGGAGATCTGCGACCGCGCCATGCAGCTCGCAAACGTCACACACCTCGCCGGTTCGTCGGTCAATGCGATCAGCGGCGGCGAGCGGCAGCGGGTGCTCATCGCACGGGCGCTTGCCCAGGAGCCGAAGATCCTGCTGCTTGATGAGGCGACCTCGAACCTCGATATCAGTCACCGGATCGAGATCTTAAACATCATCAGGAGCCTCACCGGCAAGATCACGGTGATCAGCGTCTTTCACGACCTGAACCTGGCCGCGTACTACTGCGACCGCCTGATCGTGCTGAAAGACCGGAGAGTCTATGCTGTAGGGCCCCCGGAGGATGTCCTGACCACAGAAACCATCAGGGCAGTCTTCGGCATCGATACGTTCATCAGGCATCATCCGTTCACGAGGAGGCCCTACGTCCTGCCGGTGTATGAGAATCCGGCGGCTCTGGGGAGCGCGCGACGGGTACACGTCGTCTGCGGCGGCGGGACGGGGTCCGATCTCCTCTATGCCCTCCACAGGGAAGGGTTCCGGGTGAGTGCCGGTGTGCTCAATATTTT
>JALNXI010000093.1 GCA_023230425.1 Methanoculleus sp.
GGACCCCGGCGGCAGAACCCGGCCAGCTGCTGCACGGGCACATCGTCACCCTCAAAAACCGCCTCCCGGCGGCCGTCCGGGAGGCTCCTGACCCAACCGGTGACTCTCTTGATTCGTCGGGCTTCACCCCCCACGGCCCACCGGAACCCGACCCCCTGCATCCTTCCGCTGACCTGAGGTATTGCCTGAACGCCACCAGAAATTCAGGGAGCCGGCTCTTATCTGGAAAACCTGATAGTAATCCTTTTTACCTTCCTGAAACTCATCAACTACAATTACGCTCTACAGCCCCGGAGGGGAATGACAGATTCAGACCAAGACCGGATACTATACGATCTTCTGGCGTTCGATGCTCTGGACGACGGCCTTCTCGTGGTAAACGATGACCGGAGGATTCTCTGGTGCAACCCGGATCTCGCGCGGATTTTTGCTATCCGGCAGGAAGAGGCCATCGGAATGGACGTGCGTTCTCTCCTCGGCAGGTATCTTCTGCCGACCATTGAGGATGAAGCCTCTGCACGGCTGATCCGGCAGACCCTCGGGAACGGCGCAGATCGGCCTTCTCTCCTCTGCCGCACCCGGACTCCTGACGGCAGCCAGCGCTGGCTCTTGATATCAGGCATACCGGCCCACGCCGATACCGGGAACGGACTTCGAGTCATCAGGATCCGGGATGCCACCGGGGATGTGACTGCGCACCACTTCAGGACCGCGCTCGAACAGTCCCCGGTGGTCGTCTTTGCACAGGACAGAGATCTCCGCTACACCTGGTCGCACAACCAGCAACTGGGGCCTACGGATACATCCATCCTCGGCAGGACGGACCCGGAGGTCTTTCCACCCGATGACGCCGCGCGATTGACCGCGCTCAAGCGCCGGGTCCTGGAGACGGGAGATATCGTGCGGGCAGAGGCGGCACTCACGGTCGGGAATGAGGTGCACATAAGAGACCTGACCCTCAAGCCGCTCCGGGATGCCGGGGGGAGCGTCGTAGGCATCACCGGGACTGCGTTTGATGTGACCGAGCGGGACCGTGCAGAAGGAGCACTCCGGAAACGGACCTACGACCTGGACCAACGGATGGACGAGCTCCGGTGCCTGTATACCATCACGCACCTCGTCGAGGTGCCGGGGATAACGCTCGATGCACTCCTGCAGGCAGTTGCCGATACGCTCCCCTCGGGCTGGCAGTACCCGGACGACACCGCGGTGCGGATCACGGTCGATGGCCGGGAATACCGGAGAGGCGATCCCCGGGAGACTCCCTGGAACCAGAGAAGCCCGATCGTCGTCCACGGTGTACGCATTGGTGAGGTTGAGGTCCGGTATATCGCAGAGAAACCGGAGGCGGCTGAAGGGCCGTTCCTGCGGGAAGAGCGGATGCTGCTTGACGCCGTCGCGGAGCGGCTTGGCCGGGTCATCGAGAGGTTGCGGGCAGAAGCGGCGCTCCAGAAGAGCGAGGAGATGTTCCGGGGGATCGCCCAGCGGAGTTTCGACCTTATCGTTACGTCGTACCTGGCCGGCGGGCTGCACTATGCCTCACCGGCTGTGGAGCGGATACTCGGGTACTGCCCCGAGGAGATGGCAGGAACGGACCTGGAAGACTACATCCTCCCGTCGAGTCTTCCGGCATGGGGAGAGGGGCGCCGGAAGGTGCTCCGGGGCGAACAGGTTGAAGGGCTCCGGGTTGAGGTCAGGCGGAAAGACGGGGAGATCACCATACTGGAGTTGAGTGAGTCACCGATCGTCGAGAATGGGGCGGTCGTGGGATTTCAGGTGGTCGGGAGGGATATCTCGGAGCGGATCCTCTACGAGCGACTCCGGGAGCAGGCCCTCGATCTGAACGCACGGAATATCGCGCAGTTTGCCGTCCTTGCCGACCATGTCCGCCACCCTCTCCAGGTGGTCATGGGGGTTGCGGACCTGCTCGACGACGAGGAGACCGCGGAGAAACTCCGGGAGCAGGTCCGGAGGATCAATATGCGGATAAGTCAACTCGACCGCGAATGGATGGAGTCCCGGAAGATCCGGGAGTTCTTGAAGCGCTACGAACTCTGAGAGGCCGGCGTTGCCGGGGGGGTGGGCCAGTGTCCCTATGGTCTCGTCGGCAACCCGCGCTATCCCCGCCGTCGTCTCTCCTCGCGAGGGCGGTGCGCTGGCGGCACAGTTCCCCGGATGGCGGTGAGCATCCCCGGCAGGAGAGTGCCTTTCTTCCCGACGACATCCGCCGTCCGAATCATGGAGGCGTATGCGGTCAGGACGTAGCTCTCCCCGAAGAGGTCGAGCCCGCCCCGGGCAAAGTCGTTGAGGGAGAGCGGGACCGAAGGGCTATCGACGGATGGCTTACTTGAGACCGGGCAGACAAGCAGATCCCCGCTCTCTCCCGCCGTAACGACCACCACCGGACGCACTTTCCATTCGCCGACACCCCCGATGCGTACGGAGGCTAGAACGACGTCTCCACCGACGTACCGCCCCATGTACATACAGGTTGACCCCAAAACCGATAAGAGAATTGATCCATGACGATGGCGCCGGGCGGGGGGGCGGCCCGGTGCCCAGAATCACAGGAGGAATTCCGTCGTGGGCGGTCTTCACCCAGGTCAGGCCCTGCGGGGGCCCGCACGGGCCCACCCGGATTGCGTATTATCCGGCGAAGGCCTGGGAGGACCTCAAAGATAAGTGGAGGGAGGGGTCCCCCCGACCCCTCCGGTGTGCTGTTACCGTGTCTGTCCTTTTGCTTTTCCACCTGGTTTCTGTTGCTCTTCACTGAACTTCTGGTCCTTCTCCTTCACCTTCTCCTTCTCTTTTGCGTTCTCCTTCACCTTCGCATTCCCGGCATACCCGTCACCGTTGTCACCCGCTTCCTTCTTCCCGTTGCCCGGGTTGATCACGGATACAGCACCGTTGCCGACCACAGGGACGAGGCCATTCTCTGTTGTGACGTTGCCGGTCACGGTCAGGTTGCCGTCACCGGCGGCGAGGTCGAGGTCCGCTTGCCGGTACTTCAGGATGAGCGTGCCGCCGTCCTTCATGCAGAAGTTGACCTTCTCCGGGGTTGTGTTTCCGATCTTAAACTCCGAGGGGTCCGCTGCAGCCACGTCCGTGCGGTCAGCATCACTGAACCCGAACCACTCCGCAATGCTGACAAAGACAGTCATAACACCGTTGCTCTTCTGGTTCAGGGTCTTTGGGACGACCTTCACGTTCATCGACTGCGGGCTCACGGTCACGTTCAGGGTGTCGCAGGCGACTGCGCCGGTGGCATTGTCTACAACCTCCACCGTGACAGCGTAGGTGCCGGCGGTAAGGTAGGTGTAGGTGTCCTGGATCGTACCGTTGTGGTCGTCATCCAGCGCGATCTCAGGCTCTGTCGTCGCCGGGCCCCAATTAATGGAGGCGCTCATGTTCAGCGCATCGAGAACATCGGTGCCGTTGTAGGTAGCGAGGATAGTGACCTGCTCACCGGCGAGTGCGGTGCGGTCGCCCCCTGCATCGACAACAAGTGTGGACGGCACGTCAGGCTCCTCCTCGGGAACCTCCGGCTGCGGGCTGACGGTCACGTTCAGGGTGTCGCGGGCGACAGCGTTGGTGGCGTTGTTCGCGACCTCCACCGTGACGGCGTAGGTGCCGGCGGCAAGGTAGGTGTAGGTGTCCTGGATCGTGCCGTTGTGGTCGTCATCCGGCATGATCTCGGGTTTCGTCGTTGCCGTGCTCCAGTTGATGGAGGCCGAGAGGTTCAGCGCGTCGACAGCGTCATCGTCACAGTAAGTGGCCATGATGATGACCGGCTCACCGGCGAGTGCAGTGCGGTCACCTCCTGCATCGACGACGAGGGCGGCCTGCACGGCAGGAACCGCCACGGCGAGGACGATCAGGAGGGAGAAGATTCTTACTGTTGCATCATGTCTCATGAGGAACTCATCTCCGGTAGATACTGGATATGCTCCTCTATTTGACCGCATTGAGCTTCCTGGTTCAACCAATTATCCCGGGAGTGCAGGGTTGCCTATACCCGGAGCAGTCGGGCGTTGATCGCGACGATCACGGTGCTTGCGCTCATCAGCACCGCCCCGGCCGCCGGTGTGAGGACGATACCGGCACCGAAGAGTACGCCGGCGGCGAGCGGGATGGCGACGGTGTTGTAGCCGGTTGCCCAGAGCAGATTTTCGAACATCTTTCTGTAGGTCTTCTTTGAGAGGTCGATGACCGCCGCCGCGTCTCGGGGGTCGCTCCTCACGAGGACGATATCGGCGCTCTCCACGGCCACATCGGTCCCCGCCCCGATGGCGATCCCCACATCGGCCTGCACGAGCGCAGGGGCGTCATTGATCCCGTCGCCCACCATCGCCACCCGGTAGCGGCGTTGCACCTCCCGGATCTTCTCGGCCTTCTCATGGGGGAGGACCCCGGCAAAGAATTCATCGAGGCCCAATTCCCCCGCCACCCACGCGGCGACGTCCGGGTTGTCACCGGAGAGCATCATGCACCGGATGCCCATCTCTTTGAGCCGGCTGATCGCCTCACCTGACTCAGGCCTGATGATATCGGCGAGCGCAAGCGCGCCGGTGAGCCGGCCGTCCTCGAGGAGGAAGACGACGGTCTTGCCCTGCCGCTGGAGCGCCCCGACCCGCTCGTCGCCGGTCTCTATGCCCTGCTCTGCGAGGTAGCCGGGGCTGACCACCCGGACTGTCCGGCCGGCGGCCTCCGCTTCGACGCCCTTCCCCGGTATCGCCCGGAAGTTTTCGAGCGGGATCAGGGAGAGTCCCCGCTCCTCTGCGCTCCGGACGACGCCCCGGGCGATCGGGTGCTCGGAGTGTGCCTCCACCGCCGCCGCCGTCCTGACCACGTCGTCCTCTGTAGCGCCGCCGAAGGTGAGGATATCCGTGACCCCAAACCTCCCCGTCGTGAGGGTCCCGGTCTTGTCGAAGACGACCGCCTGGAGGTCCTTTGCCCGCTCAAACGCTGTCCGGTCCCGGATCAGGAACCCGGATCGGGCGGCAAGGGCCGTCGAGACCGCGACCACGAGCGGGACAGCAAGGCCGAGCGCATGGGGGCAGGCGATGACCATCACAGTAGCGGCCCGCTCCACCGCAAACCCGGGCCCCGCCCCGACGACGAGCCATCCCGCGAACGTCACCGCACCGATCGAGAGGGCGATCATCACCAGGAGGAACGCCGCCCGGTCTGCGAGGTCCTGGGTCCGGGACCGGCTCTCCTGCGCCTTTCGGACAAGGTCGATCACCTGAGCGAGGTAGGTCTCCGCGCCCGTCTTCCTGACCTCGACGACGATCGAGCCCTCGCCGTTGATCGCGCCGCCGATGACCGCATCCCCGGGGCGCTTCTCCACCGGCCTTGACTCCCCGGTGAGCATCGCCTCGTTGACGCTCGTCGCACCCTCGATCACCACGCCGTCCACCGGCACCTTCTCGCCGGGCCGGACGAGCACCCGGTCGCCCGGTGTAAGCCGATCCACGGGCACATCCTCAGTACCGCCGTCCCGGAGCAGGTGCGCCTCCGACGGCATGACCCTGACGAGTTCCTCAAGTGCCCTCGACGCCCCGAGGACCGAGCGCATCTCCACCCAGTGCCCGAGGAGCATGATGTCGATCAAGGTGGCGAGTTCCCAGAAGAACCCCTCCCCACCGACGATACCGAGGACGACCGCCGAACTGTAGGCATAGGCGACGGTGATCGCGACGGCGATGAGCGTCATCATCCCGGGCATCCGCACCCGGAGTTCGCTTACGATGCCGGTGAGAAACGGCCAGCCACCGTAGAGATAGACCACGGTCGCAAGAGTGAGGAGGAGGTAGTCCGAGCCCGGGATGGTGATGGTGATACCGAGGAGCGCCTGGACCTGCGGAGAGAGGAGGAGGATCGGGACTGTGAGAATGGTCGAGGCGATAAACCGCCGCCGGAAGTCCTCGAGGGCGTGGTGGTGAGTCTCCGGCGGCTTCTTCTGGCTCGCCTCCGCAGGTTGCGCCTCGTGCCGCCCGGTCGCCCCGTGGTCATGGTCCATGTCAGCCCCTCCGCTCCAGTTCTTTCTCACGCTTCCGGAACTCCTCTTCGTCGATATCGCCCCGCGCGTAACGCTGCCGGAGCACGTCCATCGCCGTATCACCGACCGGGACCGGCTGCTGCCCGCCCCCGGGCTCCCGGAGAACAAGAAAGAGGATGAGGAATATGAACCCGACCATGGGGAGGATGACGAGAATGAACCAGAGCAGGCCGTTCATTCCCCGGCGGTTCGCATCCCGGTAGACCAGGACGCCGATGACGAGGAAGACGAGCAGCCAGAGGAGCACCATGCCCCACCCGAGGAACGGGAACCCGGGCCACCCCTCAAACATGTGATAACCGTCCCGGTAGGGGTGCATGAATCCGTCCATGGGGGTCGAGTGGTCTGTGGACGACGTAAATATACCGGCCGCCCATGGGTGCGGGGTGCGACGGACGGAATACGACTGGCCGAAGGGCAGGAGCACGAGCACCCTATGCACATACCCGGTCTGGGTCAACCAGCCGCGCGCAGCTGCAGGGGTGATGAGCGCTCGTATCCACAGCACGAGGGACCGCGGATGCCTTGCGGAGGAAATGAACAGATATATAAACCCGGGAGAATAGCATACTGCTCGTAGTGGAGCACACCAGCCCGCAGGAGTGATAGTTCTCCTTATATATCTCTAAACGCGACATGGATTCGTCTGAATCGCGTGGGAATATTTTATCTATACTGGACATTAAACTCCCCTGAGAAGAAAGGAAGGTGATCCCGGCCAATGCACGAATGCACACCCACATACGACGGCATCCCCGCGCTCGCCGCTATACTGGATGCGTTCGGCGAAGGGCTGCTCGTCATCAACCCCGATAACCAGGTGGCCTGCATTAACAGGCATCTCCAGCATTTCCTCGGCATCGACCGGGACGCTCTCTCTGAGACCGATGCGGATCAGTTCATCTGCCGGACCCTGGTACCCCGTATCTGCGGGGAGTCGCGCAGGGCGGAGGCTCTGACGTCCTTCTCCGGCCGCTCGCGGGCCGATATACTCTGTACAATGCTATCGCCCGGCGGCGGGGAGGAGCTGGTCCGCTGCTCGTGTCGGACTGTGCGTGAAGGTCCTTTTTGCGGTAATCAGTTCATCCGCATCTCTTTCAAACCTTCAGACCTCCAGGGAGCTTCTCTTGTTGACGCTTCAGCCGGCACTCCGATCCTCCCGGGCAATGGTCCCGGGAGGCCTGCGGATACCCCCGAGCAGAGGCGGATAGAGGAGATCCTGCGGGAG
>JALNXI010000094.1 GCA_023230425.1 Methanoculleus sp.
ACGAACGATCTGGAGTTGTCAGCCGACGAACTGCTCGCCAACTACAAAGGGCAGGGGGCGGTGGAACGCGGGTTTCGGTTCCTGAAGGATAAGTCGTTCCGGGTCGCAGAGGTCTTTTTGAAGAAGACGTCCCGGATCCAGGCGCTGGCGATGGTGATGGTACTCTGTTTGTTCATGTACGCGCTCACGGAGTTCCGGGTGCGGCGGGAACTGGAGCGAACCGGCGAGATGGTGACCAGCCAGACGAAGAAACAGACGCAGCGCCCTACAATGAAATGGGTGTTCTTCCGGTTCCGGAGGGTGCGGGAGTTCGTGGTGGTCGAGGAGGGAAGGAGGGTGAAACGGGTGACGAACCTGAACGAGGAGTTGCGGAAGATTCTGCGATTGCTGGGGAGGGAGTACGAAAAATACTATGCATGACGGAGGACATGCGGAATGTGGGTTGATTCCTGTCAACGGGAATCCCTGCACTGCAACGATCTCCCTGGATGGGCGTGCAGTCGCAGGAGGGTATCGGGCGTTCATGTTCTTGCGGGACTCCCCAATCCCCCACTACCCCCGAGCTCCGGTGAGAACCTCGCATGTTGGGATCGGTTCGTCCGGGATGTGGCGTTTCTCCCTGGCGGCCCGCATTCCCGGCCCCGATCCGGTGAAACTCCCGGGCCTCCGGATGTGGAGCGGTTCAACTCCCTGAAGAAAGCATCTGAAAGGAACGTATACAAAAAAGAGTCCCGAAATCGAACCGGATTACAGAACGCCGCCAACAGGACTCGAACCTGTGACATGCTGGTTAACAGCCAGCCACTCTACCAACTGAGTTATGGCGGCACCATAACAAGTGCTCTATAATGTCTCGCCTGAACCTTATTAAAGATTACGGGAATTCTCCTTCTGGATGGTCATGAGGAGACCGATCAGTTCGTCGATCTCGCCCTCCAGGCCGGAAAGAAGATCGGCCGCGAGCGGTGTCGCCACCGCGCCGGCCGGCGAGGCGCGGATATACCCCTCCTGTTCGAGGATCCGTAGCGAGTAGCGGACCCGGTGGTAGGGGAGATCCAGGACTTCGGAGAGTTTCATGATACCGATGGGCTGGTTCTCCACGACCGCCTGGATCACCTCAAGGTGTCTTGAGACGAGTTCGATCTCGGACTTCAATTTAGCCAGCATATCCGCCTGTCGAGATACCATAGGTTCCTGCATGCTACGGCTGTTCGTGCAGCCAGGTCTTCGTCAGGGAGTAGTGCTTCCGGAACGAGATGGAGAACGCCACCCCGACGGCGAGGAGGAGGACGCCGATCACAAGACCGGGGATTCCTTCGGGCGCGAACCGGAGGAGAACGAAGACAGCCATGGCGAAACAGAGGATGATGATGTTCAGCATGACCGTCAGTATGATGAATCTGCCCTTGAAGACCTGTTTGGTTGCCTCATCCATTATTCATACTTGAACGCGGTGGTAAAAGTACTTGTGGTTTCAGCGAAAGAGTTGGTAAAATGAATGGACTGGATTCTGCTATCCGGGATGCCGGAGCAGCAGCATACGCGGCCTACGGCTCGTCTGCGGATGCCAACGTGCGCTACCTGACCCGGTTCCGCACCACCGATCCCGTGGTCTATGTGGCAAAGCCCGGCGAGCGGGGGATGATCGTCGTCCCGCAGATGGAGCACGAACGGGCGGTCCAGGAATCGGCTGCGGCGGTCGTCACCCGCGCCGACGCCGGCTACCTCGAATACATCAAGGCGGGAGAGCCGCGCTGGCGGGCGACCGCCCACATGATCGCGGACCTCGCCGCCGGCCCCATCCTCGTCCCGGCGAACTTCCCTCTCGCCCTCGCCCGGGAACTCGAGGTCTTCCACCCGGTCATCCTTGATGCCGGCGGGGCGGTCGAGGGGATGCGGGCGGTCAAGACACCGGAAGAGATCGCGCGGATACGTTCAGTGCAGCGGGCCACCGAGGCGGCGCTGGAGCGGGGGATCGCGCTCATCCGGGCCTCCGCGCCCAGGGCCGGCGTCCTCCACCGGGACGGCAAGCCCCTTACCTCCGAGGCCGTCCGTGCGGAGATGCACACCTCCCTCCTCGCCCATGGGTGCCGGGGGACCGATACCATTGTCTCCTGCGGACCCGATACCGCCCTTCCGCACAGCCCCGGTCTCGGGCCGCTCCGGGAGGACGAGCCGATCGTCATCGACATCTATCCCCAGGACGAACTGACCGGCTACCACGCCGACATGACCCGGACGGTGGTGAAGGGCGAGCCGTCCCTGGAAATCCGGGAGATGTACGACGCCGTCCGGGACGCAAAGGCCCTCGGTGCATCAATGGTCCGGGCCGGGGCCGTCGGCGCCGACCTCTATCGCGCAGTGGTGGAGTTCTTCCGTGATCGCGGCTACGAGAGCGATACGCGGGGGTTCATCCACAGCCTCGGCCACGGTGTCGGGCTCGAGGTGCACGAGGAGCCGTCGCTCGGCCCCCAGGGAGGAGCGCTCGTCGCTGGAAACGTCGTCACCATTGAGCCGGGGCTCTACTACCCCGGGACCGGCGGCGTCCGCCTGGAGGATATGGGCGCGGTGACACAGACCGGGTTTGACCGGTTCACCCAATACGAAGAGGAGCTCACGCTATGATCATGGAAGATGAAGTCTACGACGCCTACCACGAAGCAGGGACACTGGCACAAAAGGTGCTCCACCGGGGCGCGGGGCTCGTGAAGGAGGGGGCAAGCCTCCTCGATATGGTCGAAGCGACGGAAGCGATGGTGACCGAGGAGGGAGCGCTCCTTGCCTTCCCCCTCAACGTCTCCTTCAACGAGGCCGCGGCCCACGACACCGCCATGCCCGGCGACGAGCGGACGTTCTCCCGGGGCGACCTCATCAAGGTCGACCTCGGGGTGCAGATCGACGGCTACATAGCCGACACCGCCATGACCGTCGACCTCGGTGACCACGCGGCCCTCGTTGAGGCCTCCCGAAAGGCCCTCGATGCGGCGATCGCCGCCGTCCGCCCGGGGGTCGCCGCCGGGGAACTCGGAACGGTCATTCAGGCAACGATCGAGGAACACGGCTACAAACCGGTCGCAAACCTCACCGGGCACGGCCTCGACCGCTACAACCTCCACACAAGACCCACCATCCCGAACGTCGCCATGGCCGGGGGGGCAGTCATCGAGGAGGGGATGGTCTTTGCGATCGAGCCCTTCGCCACCACAGGGTCGGGAAAGATCGGTGAGGCGACGCGCGTGGAGATCTACCAGCAGATCGCAGCCCGCCCCGCCCGGCTGCCGTCGGCAAAACGAGTCCTCGAGACAGCGCGGCCGCGACGAGGACTCCCGTTCGCCCGCCGCTGGGTCCCGGGCGACAAGGTCGAGATTGGGCTTCTCGCCCTGGTGCGGGCGGGGATCCTCCATCCCTTCCCTATGCTGCACGACGTGCCGGGATCGTTTGTCTCGCAGGCGGAGCACACCCTGATCGTCACGGACGGGGGATGCGAGGTCACCACCCGGTGAGTTACGCTTATTGATGTCACGCGCCAATATGTCTGCTCATAGATATGACCATTGAAACGGGTACGCGTGACGTCCTGCGCATCATGGAACTCCTCCTCACCGCGGAGATATTCAACCGGAATGAGGAACTCGGCATCAACGACCTCCATCCGCGCTGCCGGGGGTTCTTCGGCGCCGGGAGCGGCGGGAGCACCGAGGTGAAGCGTCCCCTGATCGTGAGCGAGGGGGCGATCAGGAAGGTGCTCGGCAGCCCGGACGTCGTCTGCCAGGCCGTCCGCCAGAACCCGTTCGTCGGCTACGACGAGTTCGGGCAGCGCCTGAGCCTGCCCTCGCTCGACGCAGCGGCGGGATGGTTCCTCAAAAAGGGCGGGATCCCAAGGATTGGGGAAAATCCCGTCCTCGCATATTTTTTTGAAGGAAAGGACGGCATCGCCGCCCGTTACCAGGACGTCCGGGCGAAGAACCCCCGGTTCGAGGATACCAGGGAGTACATGGAGGCGAAGGTCTCCCGTCTCATCGGGGAGAGCGAGGAGATGCGGGAGGCCCGCGACCTGATCATCATCAGTGCCCCGGACGAGGTCGAGTTCTCGCTTGACAAACTGGTCTGCACCCCGCGGCAGGAGGAGACCATCAGAAAGATCGGCGTCGCCCTCGAGCACCGGGACTTCTTAAAGGAGCACGGGATCTACGAGTTCGGCCGGCTCCTCTTCGTCGGCCCGCCCGGCACCGGGAAGACGTCGCTCGCGCTCGCGATGTCCCGGAAACTTCATATGCCGGTTCTTGAGGTTCGTCTCGCGATGGTCACCTCCCAGTACCTGGGCGAGACATCGAAGAACATCGACCGTATCTTTGACCTCGCGAAGAAGCTCGCCCCCTGCATCCTCTTCATCGACGAGTTCGACTTCGTCGCAAAGACCCGGGTCAGCGACGACCACGGCGCGATGAAGCGTGCAGTGAACATGCTCTTAAAGAACATCGACCAGATCAGTTTCGTGAAGAACGGTGTCCTCCTCATCGGGGCGACGAACCACCCCCGCATCCTCGACGAGGCGGCCTGGCGGCGGTTCGACGAGGTTGTGGAGTTCCCGCTCCCCGACCTGGCGATGCGGCAGGCGATCCTCGAGAAGGTCGCCGCCACCATCGACTGCGACTGCGACTTCGCGGACCTCGCCGCCAGGACGGAGGGGTTCTCGGGCTCTGATATACGGATGATGATGAAGGAGGCGGTGATGTCGGCTCTGATGGAGGACCGGCGCCACCTTGACCCGGTGGACATTGAGCAAGGACTCATCAGGGTCGAGGAGCGCAACATCATCCGCGGCATCGGATACTGATATGCAGATCACGCTGCTCGGGACCGGCGACGCCATCGGGACGCCGAAGGTGGGGTGCGACTGCGCGACCTGCCGGGCGATGGCAGCAACAGGGATATCGCGACTCAGGACGTCCCTCCTCATCGAGACGGGGGATAGGCACATTCTTATTGAGTCGTCGCCGGACCTGCGCCAGCAGCTCCTCCGGGCCTGCTCGCCCCACATCGACGCGGTCCTCTGGTCGCACGGCCACTACGACCACTTCATCGGCTTTGGAGAGTTCTACCGGGTGCAGAAGGTGCCGCCGGCCTACGCGGCGCCGCCGGTGATGGATTACTGCTCCGGCTACCTCCATTTTTTGCCGTTCGAGAAGCACCCGGTTCCGGTGTATGAGCCGTTCGACCTCTTCGGCGTGACCTTCACGTTCTTTGAGGTGAACCATCCCCCGGTCTACACCTGCGGGCTCCTGATCGAGCATGACGGCGTCACGGTCGCCTACACTGCGGATACGCGGGAGGATATCCCGAAGGCAAGCCGGGATCTCCTCCGCGGCACTGGTATCGACCTCCTCTTCGTGGACGCCATCGCACCCGAGGGCTACAATATCAGCAAGCACATGAACTATACAGAGGCGGTCCGGTTCGCCTGTGACGTCGGGGCCCGGGACTACCGGTGTGTCCACATGAGTCATATGGTGCCGCCGGGGATGCCGCATGCCGGGTACGATATGGAGACGTTCTGCTGGTGATTATCCGGCTCTTCCTCTTTTGAGGGTCATAACCTGCAGCCCGGAATATGCGAAGGATAGGTCTCGTAGGCGGCAGAAACCATGCACGAGTCGTTGACCTGGACCACGATCATCGGAGCGGTCATGCAGTCGCCGGGGTCCGGGTCCTCCAGGCGGAAGACCATCTGGGTGTAATTCATACTTCTGTCAGCGTAGGTACCTCTTGAGAACGTGATCGCCTCGATACTCGTGTTCTCCAGTAATCCGACGACCTCCGGATCGTGAAGCGCCGCGGTCAATGCATCGAGGGAGGTGACTTTCCCCGGGCGGTTCTCCGGCGGCTGCGTGTTGGGGCCGATACGACCCGGGGGGCTCATCCGGTCGTAATCAAGGACCAGTTCCGGAGGGGAGGTGAATACCGTGAACATCACCGGGATACTCTCAATTCCCATCTCCTTCGCCCGTTCATCAAGCACCGCATACACTTTTTCTATCGAAGAGACGTTCTCCGGCGGAGGCGGGCCGTTCCAGAGACTCACCAGAAGATACCCGTCAACATCGTAGCCGAAACTGATCAGAGACCCGTTGGGATAGAGATAGTGCTCCCGTATCTGGTCCCATGTGGCGGTTTTGAAGTTCTCCAGATCAGAATACGATGCGTTCCGTCCACCCTTCGAGAGAGGAAGTCCTCCGAGGCTGATGGTGACCGGATCTCGCTTGTTCAAACTGGCCTTTAGGAGCTCAACGCTGTTCGTTCGTTCTCCATGTTCAACATCTCTGCCGCACTCATCAGCAACCGGGTTTGCGGAAGCAAACCCCGGACAGACCGATACCGTCAGCATGAGTATAACAAATGCTGCCGTGAGCCACCTTTTCTCCATTTCTTCACCTCAATTATGATTGGCATCCAGCCATTGCCGGCATGATACCTGCATTCACCGGCATCACTGCCATGAACATGGAGAGTGCCCGCATCCTCGTGTTTTCCGTTCAGCTGCTTTCTTCCAAGCGCCCTTGAAGACAGGAGGGGCACATCTAAGTATGTAAAACGCGTGCGTCCCCATTGCCTCCGGGCACGCGGGACGTTCACCCGGGAGTTTGGCAAACCGGCTGGGTGAACCTCTGCACTGGTGCAGGCGCCGCCTACGGCGCCCACAATTGTTCGCTTTGCCGTTTCAGGATAAACTGTTTATGGGACAAACACCAACTCGAAACCGTCTCTTCTAAAAAAGAGCAGTTCTAACGCCCTGTGATCACCGTAATGGTATCCTCTGCGGCTGACCCGTCCCGAAGAAATTCCCTCCCGATGACAATAGTATCGCCGGTATGAGCAGGGATGTTCCAGCAGATCCGGTGCAGGGCTCCTCTCTTCATTCACTGCGCGCAGGCCGCCCCGGTGTGTCCGCACTGCACCAATTTCTTTGGATATGATAATTTCGGGCACGATACGGGCGTGACAGTCCTCAAACATGTTCGTTCCCGGGATTGGAAGCGGACGGAGACGAGAATAGAATCGGTGTTTGTCCCATAAAACTCATAAAACACAGGTCACAACAATCCATTATGACATCGGCAAAGAGAAAATACGTGGCTTTTGTCCTGCTGCTCGCCGTTGCCTTCCTTGCCGTG
>JALNXI010000095.1 GCA_023230425.1 Methanoculleus sp.
CCATCTTGCAGTGGTCGCGCTCTCCGGTGACCATGTCGGCGAGCGCCGCCTCCACGCGGCCGCGGTCCTCCGGGTGGACGAGCGCGAGAATCCTGGGGATCGTGAGCGCGAACGCCTCCGGTTTGTAGCCGAGCATCGTGAAATTCCGGGGGCTGTAGAAGACCCTGCCGGTGCTGACGTCCCAGTCGACCAGCCCGTCGTTTGCCGCCAGGAGTGCGAGGTTCAGCCGCTCTTCGCTCTCCTGCAACGCCTGCTCCGCACGCCTCCGCTCGGTCACGTCGAGGAGCGACATCACCGAGCGGGCGGTCCCCGGGATCAGGCCGATGGTAACCTCGACAGCGTGAAGGTTGCTGGAACGGTCGATAAACGTGAAGGAGTAGTTCTTCGGTGCGGCGCTGGGAGCCCTCCGCCGGAGAGTGTGGTACCCCATGATCCGCCGGCGCTCGTCTCCGGAGGCGATGAACTCGGGCAGCCGTTTTATTCCGACGATCTCCCGGAGCGTGTACCCAGAGAGCCGCTCAAACTCCGTGTTCGCCACTGAGATGGTGCCGTCGCCCTCGATGAGGATCGTCGCCGTCCCGGTGTACTCGACGATCGCTTCGTAATCCCCGGCGTTCCCGGAGCTTTTCACCGGTTCCGGGGCATCTCGGAAGAAGAGCAGCCACCCCTTGCCGGACGGTGCTTTCCGGCCCGAACAGAGATACCGCCGCTCTTCCCCACCTGGGCTCCGGAGCCAGCACTCGACCGCCGGGGCGCCGTCCCCGTGCCTGGCGGCTGCAAGGACCCTGTCGACGAGACCCCCGATTTTTTCGAGTGAGCTGATGGCCTGCCGCGGTTCGTTCCTCGACACGCCGAGCATCCGGCGAAGCGGCAGGTTCGCCCAGACAGGAGTGGAATCCTCACCGACCACGAGAATCCCCTCATCGACACCGTCAAGTACCCAGTATTCCGGCGGCGTGCCGGAGAGATGCTCGGGGGGCTCGGCGGGAGTCAACTATAGGTCCTTCTGCTGTCCTGGGGAGGGCCTCACGGGTGAGTATGGAAGAGGAGTTGCATCAACGCCACTTAAAGTGTTCGGTCGTGGAGTCGGCCCGAAACGGCGCGGTTCCTGCATCCGGGAGCCCGGCCGGGCATGGGCTCGGGGTCAGGCCTCCGCGTCTCCGGGCGCCTGCATCTTCCGGAGGAGGCCGACCACGCTCCGCCCTTTCTCCCGCCCTTCTGTGAGTGCGGTGGGGTGTCCCGCAATCCCGCCGTAGCGGTCCAGATCGTTTGCTATGACGTTGTCCCAGTACTCAAACCCGGTGGTGTTGAAGAAGGCGGTGATCGCCGGAAACGCCGCGTCAAAGACGTTCTCCCACCCGAGCCCTGCGGTCGATACGAAGATCCCCTTGTGACGCCGGGTGTGCCCGGCGGCGAAGTAGAGGTTCTTCAGGATGAACTTGCGCGCCCAGAGGTACTGGGCCCGGTCGATTAGCCCCTTCGCCTCCGCCGTGATCCCCATCGAGTAGATGGGGGATGCGACGACGAGGACGTCGGCGGCGGCGATCTTCTCGAAGACCGGCGTGAGGTCGTCCTCTATGACGCAGACCCCGGTCCGGTGGCAGGCGTTGCAGCCCCGGCACGAGGCGTAGTCGAGCGGCCGGAGGACGACCTTCTCGACCGCGGCCCCCGCCTCCCGGGCGCCCTCGAGGACAGCGTCGAGGAGGGTCTCGGTGTTCCCGTGCCGCCGGGGGCTCCCGGAGATCCCGAGGACCCGTATGGGTTCGGTCATGTCACCCCGACCTCCCGGAGGTGTGCGACGACTTCCCTCCCGAGGGCTTGCGCGTCGCTCCTGGCGGTGGGGTGGCCCTCGATTGCGCCCTTCTCGTCGACGCCGTTCACCATCAGATACCTGGTATCCTTATTCCGGACGTCGACGACGTTGAAGAAGCACTTCACCGACGGGATCGCCGCATCAAAGACATTTTTCCAGTTCTGACCGGCGGTCGCGAGGAAGATCCCGGTCCGTTTTCCCTTCCGTTCCGGCGGGACGACCGGGAGGTGGAGGACGTACTTCCGGGAGCGGAAGACCTGTGTCCGGTCTATCAGCACCTTCGCCTGCGCCGCAAGCCCCATGCAGTAGATGGGGGACGCGAGAACGATGCAGTCGGCCGCGATGATCCGGTCGTTGACGTAGTCCATGTAGTCCCGCTGGACGCACCGGTTGAGCCTCTCGCAGGCGTTGCACCCGCGGCAGGGCCGGATATCGACCTCCGGGACGACGATCTTCTCGACCGTGGTCCCCCCCTCTCCCTCCATCGCCGCGAGCACCCAGTCGAGGAGGGTCTCAGAGTTGCCGTGGCGGCGGGGCGAGGTCGCAAACGCGAGGACGTCAATGGTCATATGAAGAGTACTGTCCGGCCGGAGGCAAAAAAGTGTCGGGTTTAGATCTTCTTGAAGCAGAGGTACCAGTCTTTGCACTCGTAGCCTTCCGTCATCCTCTTCTCTATCTCTTCGGGGGTCTTTGGCGCCGGGACGATGACCTTATCGCCCGGTTGCCAGTTCGCCGGCGTCGCGACGCCGTGCTTATCTGAGGTCTGGAGAGCCTTCGTGAGCCTGAGGATCTCGGGCATGGAGCGGCCGTTGGACATCGGGTAGTAGAGCATGGCACGCATGATGCCCTTATCATCGATGAAGAAGACCGTCCGGATGGTCGAGGTGCTGCTCTGCCCGGGGTGGATCATCCCGTAGCGCCGGGCGACCTTCATGTCGAGGTCGGCAATGACCGGGAACGGGATGTCGACGCCCATCTTCTCCTTGATGTTCCTGACCCACGCAAGGTGCGAGTGGACGCTGTCGATGGAGAGACCGACGAGCTGGACGTTCAGCTTCGCGAGTTCGTCGGCGATCCCGGCAAACGCCATGAACTCCGTGGTGCAGACCGGCGTGAAGTCGGCCGGGTGGGAGAAGAGGATGACCCATTTTCCCGCAAGGTCGGAGAGTTTCAGGCGTCCGTGGGTGGTCAGCGCGTCAAACTCGGGCGCCGCTTCGCCGATAACCGGCATCCGGGGTAACTCCTGCTGTTCCATGATTCACCCCCGGGGCCGGTTGCCCAGGTACTCCTCGAGGGCGGTCTTGCCGTGGACGTAGGCCGGCATCCCCGCGAGCAGGAACGCGACCCGGAGCCCTTCCTCGATCTCTTCCTTCGAGACACCGAGTCTCCCTGCACCCGCCATCTGCGCCCGGACGGCGTGCCCGTCCCGGAGCGCGGCGGCGATAGCGATAGCGATGATCTTCTTTGTCTGCTTCGAGAGGGCGCCGTCGGCCCAGATCATCTGGTCAAGCCCCATAACCTGACTGTAGAGGTCGGGATCCGTCTCCTTGAGTTCCTTGAAGATCACAGGGACCTTCCCGATCTTCCCCTCAAGACTCTTCTGGTTCTCTTCCATCCTCATCACTCCTCAAGCACCATCGGTTCGCCGCAGCAGACCAGTTCGCCGCCGCCGGCCTCCAGGACCTGGACCACGTTCCCGCAGATCTCGCAGTGGTAGACCTGCCCTTTTGCTGATACATTCACCATTTTCTCACCTCAATGGCTCCCCGGTTACTTCTTCCTCTCAGGGGGATGCAGAGCATCCTCTGGCGTTTTCACGTCCGGCCTGATGTGGGTCATCGGGAGGCAGTTGTACATCTCGCAGGTGCAGGTCGGGCACCTGACGAGATCCTCGTCGGTGCTACCGATCCGGACCTCCCGCCCGCAGTCGATGCAGATGAACCGGCCGGGGCCCGGCTTCTCTCCTGCTTTTGCTGTTGTTCTGGTTCCTGGTTCGGCCACAGGTATTCACCGGAGCGATCATATCGTTTCAAGGTATTTAGCAGTATCCTCCCCGGCAAGGCCGGTCCGGGTCCCGGCACCCGGGAGCCCCACATCCTATTAATAGAGTCGTGTACAACCCTGCATCATGTCGAAGAAGATTATCGCGCTGCTCGGGAGCCCGCTCATCGACGGGAACACCGCCCACCTCCTCGACGAGGCTATCCGGGGCGTGGAGGAGGCCGGATGCGAGGTCGAGAAGATCGCGGTCGCACACCAGGATATTGCGCCCTGCATGGAGATCTTCTACTGCAAGGAGAACGAGACCTGCCGGATCCGGGACGATATGATTGAGATATACAACAAATTCCGGGAGATGGACAGCCTGATCGTCGCCACCCCGGTGATGACGATGGGGATCCCCGGGAAACTCAAGTCGTTCATAGACCGGTTCCAGGTCTTTTACATGGCCAAGTACCACCGGGGAAAGTCCTTTGTCACCCCCGGGCGGCGAAGAGAACGGAAGATGCTCTTTCTATCGATCGCGGGGATGAACCTACCGACTGTTTTCGAGGGCGCGAAGATGACCGCGAGAGCGTTTGGGGAGATCATCGACTGCCCTTACTGGGACGAGGTGCTCCAGAACGATATGGACACAATCCAGGATATCAGGACCCGGCCGGATGTGATGGAGGCGGCATATCGGAAGGGCTACGAACTCGGGCGGCTTCTCTCTGGCGGGGGAACCTCAGGGTGAGTCGTCGGGCTCGATATGAACGACGACCTCGGCGAGCCCCGGCACCATCTCTTTGAGCCGCCGCTCCACCTCGTCGGAGATCGCGTGGGCCCCGGCGACGGGGAGAGCCGGGTCGACGGTGATGTGAATGTCGGCAAAGATCTCCCCTGGTTTTCCCCGGCACCGGAAGTCATGGTACCCGGCTACCCCGGGTGTATCCGTCACCACCGCCCGGATGAGCGCCGGGTCGCAGGGGAGGTTCATCGCGTCGGTGAGGACCTCTGCGGCATCGTAGAGGATCCCGACTCCCATCCTCGCGATGAGGAGGCCGATGGCGAAGGCGATGATCGGGTCGGCCTGTGGGAACCCGAGTCTGACCGCGAGGAATCCTCCGAGGACAGCGGTGGAGACGAAGACGTCACTTCTGGTGTGCAGGGAGTCGGCGATGAGGATCTGGCTCCGGTACTCCTCGCCCCGTCTCCGCTCGTAGGTGGAGACGGCGATGTTGATGATAAGTGTCCCGACCATAACCGCCACGGTGACGGGGGTGATCGCGGGGGTGACAGGGGAGACGAGCCGCCGGTATCCCTCGAGGAGGATACCGGCGGCGGTCAGGAGGAGCATCGCCCCGATGACGAGGGTCCCAAGGGTCTCGATCTTGCCGTGGCCGTAGGGGTGCTTCGGGTCGGGGGGTTTTCCTGCGAGGTAGAGGGCGATGATCCCGATGATGTTCGAGAAGGAGTCGAACCCCGAGTGGAGGGCGTCCGCTACCATGCTCACCGACCCGGCGAGGAGACCGAAGGCCGCTTTTGCAAGTGCAACGACGAGGTTTAAGATGAGGACGATGATGAAGACCCGCTGCACCCGGTCACCCTGCATACAATCCCGGTAATGGTGCCTCCAGTGGCATAGGGTTTCCGGAGCACAGGGTGACCTACCCCCCGCTTACGCAGGGGGCTTCCTGCTCATGCCGCCGCCGAGCCCCACAGAGATAAAAGGTTTAATAAGAGGCATCCCAAATTGATTTCATATGCCGACTGATGAGAACGCTCAGAACGCGTACGCCGGGGAGTCCCAGGCGAACCGAAAATACTCAGTCTTTGCCGAGAAAGCAGCCGCCGAGGGTTACCCGGCGGTCGGGAAACTCTTCCGGGCGGCAAGCGAGGCAGAAGCTGTCCATGCAAAACGCCTCCTCTTCATCCTGAACGCTGTCGGGAGCACTGAAGAGAACCTGAAAGGTGCGATCGAGGGGGAGAACTACGAGTTCACGAAGATGTACCCCGCGTTCGTTGCCGAGGCGAAGGAAGAGCGGAAGAACGAGGCCTCGATCGTCTTCACCCACGCTATGCGGGCGGAAGAGGTGCATGCGGGCCTCTACCTCCAGGCGCTTGAGGCTGTCCGGGAAGGAAAGGATCTCGACGTGAAGAAGGTCTACCTCTGCCCGGTCTGCGGCAACATTGAGCTCGGAGCGGCACCGGAGAAGTGCCCTATCTGCGGGGTTCCGGAGCGCATGTTCCGCGAGATCCAGTAATCTCTTTTTTGGGTCCGGCGCCGCCGCGTCGGGGTTCCGCGAACCACCCCCCGCCCGCGTGGTCTGCCCCAAACCCCACCTCACAAGTTAAATAGGGGTCCTGAGATATCCCCTCTTATGGCTGGTGTGAAGGTCTACACGACGGAGAACTGCCCCTACTGCCGGATGGTCCAGGCGTTCCTCAAGAAGTACGGCGTCGAATACGAGACCGTCGACGTCGGGAAGGATCGCGAGGCGGCCCGGGAGATGATCAGGGTCTCGGGGCAGCGGGGGGTGCCGGTCACGGTCTCTGGCGATGAGATGATCGTCGGGTTCGATGCGAAGAGGCTCCGGGAGCTCTTCGGGCCGCCGGTGACGGATGAGGTCCACGATGTGGTCATTGTGGGTGCCGGGCCGGCCGGGCTGACGGCTGCGGTCTACTGTGCGAGAAAGTTCATGAAGACCATTGTCATAGGGGAGAATGTCGGCGGCCAGGCGGCCTGGAGCTGGGCGATCGAGAATTACATGGGGTTCCCGACAATCACTGGCGAGGAGCTTATCCGGAAGTTCGAGGAACAGGCCCGTGGATCCGATATCGTCCTTGAGCTCGACAGTGTCCAGAGCATCCGGAAAGAGGGTGACATCTTCCTGGTCCGGACCGTCTCGGAGAACACCCACCGTTGCCGGACGGTCATCCTTGCTCCCGGGAAAGAGCCCCGGACCCTTGGGCTCCCGGGCGAGAACCGGCTGATGGGAAGAGGTGTCTCCATCTGCTCGACCTGCGACGCCCCACTCTTCCGCGACAGGCCGGTCGCTGTCATTGGCGGTGGGAACGCGGCGCTCCAGACCGCCATCGAGATGACGAGGATCGCGAGTTCCGTGGCCCTGATCGTCCGGAGCACCCTCCGGTGCGATGAGGTCTACGTAGCCCGGGCAGAGGAGTTGGGCGTGCGGATCTTCCTCCACCACGAGGTGACGGAACTCCATGGTGATGCGGCCCTGACCGGGATAACGATCCGCGATCAGGATACCGGGAAGGAGGCGGTCCTCGACGTGGAGGGGCTCTTCCTTGCGATCGGGCTCG
>JALNXI010000096.1 GCA_023230425.1 Methanoculleus sp.
TTCTGAGTGCGAAGAACGACTTGAAGTTGTCGTCCAGCGATTTGAGCGTGGTCTGCAGAACCTTGGAGTAGACCCACCGGTACTCAGGAAACCGCTTCTTCAGGTCGGGAAGGGCATTGGCCTGCTGCACATACCCGATGTACTGCTTGGCGGGCCGATCTGTGTTCTCCAGATAGTTCTGGTTCCGTTCAGCAAGAGCGAAGTTGTAGAGTAACCGGCACTTCTCGGAGAGGTGCCAGAGCACATCAGCCTGTTCGGGTGTCACCTGAATCTTGATCTTCGTGGCGATGTGCATCGGAAACTCTCCTACAGGTTCTCTCATTCAGGATATGCGGTCCTCTGGCATAGAGATATGGGATGTGGGGGCAGGGGGATCGCCGGACGAAGGGGCTCCGCTCCCATCCCCCAGCTTGCGCAGGGGGTCTTCCCGCTCTGCCCCTCCAACCCCGCAGAGATAAATCTTTTCAAACCCGGGGTGCGGTGCGGCGGTGAAGAACCGGGCGACGGGAGTCCGGGGACTCCGGTCACTCGGCGCCCGCCCCCTCCTTCTTCTGGTACTGCACCGACCGGTAGAGGAAGAACCCGACGATGGCAAATGTCGCCACCGGTGAGAGCCAGGTAGGGATACGGAACCCGAAACTGTCCGCGAGCATGATTATCCCGAGCACCAGGATGGAGTACATTGCCCCGTTCTTGAGGTAGCAGTAACTCCTGATCCGGTCGACACCCCGGACGGTCAGCTCCCTGACCACGAAGGCCCCGATACCGTTCCCTATCAGGATAAGGGGGACCGAGAGGGTGAAGGCGAACGCTCCGATGACACCGTCGATCGAGAAGGTCGCGTCGAGGACCTCAAGATAGGCGATCTTCGAGAGGTCCGACATCCCGGGTTTCGTCAGCTGGGCCTCCTGCACCTCGGCGTTCTGCCTGAACCCGTGGACGATGAAGAAGGCAGTGGAGCCGAGCACGGCCGCGAACCCCATCATGACGTTGATCTGAAGGGCGAACCAGACAAGGGCGGCAAGCAGGATCGAGACGACCGCATAGAACCAGACCGCCTGCCGGGAGAAGAACCGCTCGCTCCGGAGCCCGCAAACCTTCTCCTCTACAAAGAGCCAGTTGAAGAAGAGGAACACAAGGAACGTCCCCCCGAAGATCAGGAGGATCGGGGCGGACTCCTCGATCGCAGCCACGACCGCCGGGTCGCTTGAGAAGGTTGCGAGCAGCGCGCCCATGGGCCCAAGCGACGGGTTCGTAGCCCAGACGATCACCCACGGGAGGAGCCCCCGGACCACGAAGACCGCAAAGATCAGGCCCCATAAGAGGAACCACCTGCGAGCTTTCTCCCCCATCGTCGCGAGGACGTCGGCGTTGATAATAGCGTTATCAATACTTGATACGGTCTCGAAGACAATGAGGCCTGCCACAGTCAGGATTATCAGCAGCCAGTCCATTTCTGTAGGATAGAGTCTTCCCTCGATAGTATATAAGGAAAGAAGTCTGACCCGACAGGACCCGGCCGGGTCGGGAGGGTACGGTTACGTTCATATACCATATCCGGCATGAATCAGTCGTCAACGGAGGTGTATGATATGGGAATTGTGCAGTGCTGCCGTGATCAGGTCGTCGCCGTCTCGCTGGATACGCCGGCGGTGGATGTGGCGAGGATCATGGGAGAGAAGAACGTCGGAAGCGTCGTCGTCATCAGCGGCGACAACCGGCCCGCAGGCATACTCACCGACCGCGATCTCGCGGTCCGGGTCATGGCGCAGGAGAAGAACCCGGGCGAGGTGCGGGCGGAGGAGGTCATGACCCGGGACGTGATCACGTTCCAGGACAGCATGGGGATCTACGAGGCCATCCGGAAGATGACCGATGAAGGTATCCGGAGGATGCCGGTCGTCGACGATGCCGGGAAGCTGATCGGGATCGTCACGATGGACGATATCATTCGCATGCTGGGCGAGGAGATGGCTATCATAGCAAAGAACATCGAAAAACAGAGTCCGCCCATACCCGTGTGAGGGGATGGACCGGCGTCCTCTTCTCTCCAGGCGGGGGCCTCCCGCCTGTCCCCTACCCGGTGGCGAAGGCGATCGCCTCCCCCGACTGGTTCATCGAACCTTCCATAGCCCGGACCATCTCCTCCCAGGTTGCCCCGGGCGCGAGCCCGAGGTCGAGGTCGAGCGCGTAGACCCGGAAGAGGTAGGCCTCGGTCTTCCCGGCCTCCGGGCAGGGGCCCCGGTAGCCGGTGCTGCCGAAGTCGTTCGTCCCCTGGACGGCATGGAGGGGGGACCCCACCACCTCCCCGGCCGGGAATCCTTCCGGGATCAGCGGGACGGCGGGGAGGTTCCAGAGGATCCACGCCACCTTCGACGGCCCCTCCTCGGGGCTCGTCGTCGCGAGGACCGCGAGCGACTTGATGTTCGGCAGGATCCCCTCAACCCGGATAGGGGGCGACCGGTTCGCTCCTTTACACGTGTAAGCCACCGGGAATTCTTCGAAACCCAGTTTTACTATCAGGTTCGGCATCGTATCAGGCTCCGTCGAGAGTCTCTTTCCGGAACCAAAGTATAAAAAGGGTTTGCGCGGTCACCGGGAGTAGATGGCGATGGTCTCGCCGAACCCAAGGACGTGCCCCCGCATAGCATCGATGAGGTCGTGCTTGCCTGCGCCTGCCGGGAGATCGAGCATTGCATCAAGCCCGTAGACCTTGAAGAGGCATTGGTGCGTCCCGCCCTCCGGGGGACAGGGGCCGCGCCAGCCGAGAGTCCCGTAGTCGTTCGTCCCCTGGACGGCGTCCACCGGAGCCGTCACGACGCCTTGCGGCGGGATGCCCTCCGGGATCACGGGTGCCGGCGAGAGGTTCCAGATGAGCCAGGTGGTGAAGGAGCACCCGGGTTCGAAGGGGTTGAGCGCAAAGACCGCCACCGACTGCGTCTCCGGGGTGAACCCCCGGACCCTCAGTTCAGGAGAGAGATCGGGGCCGTCGCAGGTGTTCCAGATGGGGAGCTCTGCTCGACGGAGCGAGACGATTAGTTTGTCGATTCCGGAGCTCATGTGAGGTTCTCGGTGCAGACAGGTGAAAAAGGTTGCGGAGCCTCGAACGCCTATGTCCGGGGCCGTGTCCCCGGCGGGGCCTTGAGCACCTTTTCGCGACCATAGACCGCCAGCGTCTCGCCATATCCGGTGGCAGCGACCGCAAGCGCATCCTCCAGTTCAATCCGCCCGGCGCCAGGCGGGAGGGCGAGTCTCTTCCCCACACCCCAGACCCGTATGAAGAAGCGGTGCGATGCACCCTTCGGCGGGCAGGGGCCGGCGTAGCCGGTCCTCCGGAAGTCGTTCATTCCCTGGACAGCAGAGACCGGATGGGAGATCCGGGGCTCCCGAGGGATGCCCTCGGGGATCTCGCCGGTTGCCGGAATGTCCCAGACAAGCCAGTGGGTGAACGTGCCCCGCGGAGCATCCGGATCGTCCATGATGACCGCAAGGTAGGGCGCATCCGACCCGAGAACCCTTATCCTCGGAGAGATCTCCTCCCCGTCACAGGTATGCCTGGGGGGAAACCGGTCGAAATCGACCTCGATAGTCAGATCCTGCATACTCACTGCACCTCCGGCACCCCCAGGGGGGAAGTCATATAAACCAGTTGTGGCAAGGGGCCGACCAGGGAGAGCGGAGTCCGGAACCGGGATCGGATCCCGACCGCTCGCCCGCATCAGAAGAGCCCCATATCCCGGGCCTGGATCAGCAGTTCCTGCACCTCCTGGTCGGTGAGATCGTGCCACCGCTCGTATGCCTGCGCCACCGCGAAGGTGCGGCTGGTCCTGATGTTTAAGCAGACGACGAGGTCCGCCTTCCGGGCGATGAAGTTGACGGCGTGAAGAGAGCCGGTGGGGACCGCCACGACGACCTGGCGGGGCGACTCGGCCCGGGCAGCCTCGACGGCGGCGAGCATCGTATACCCGGTCGCGAGACCGTCGTCGATCAGGACCGCAGTCCTACCCTCAAGCCCCGGGCCCTGCCGGCTGCCGGAGAACTTCTCCATACGCTCCTCTACGTTTTTTTTGGCCTTTGCGACGGCGGCGTTCACCTCGGCATCCGAGAGGTTGAGCCCGGTCATGAGGGCGTGGTTCAGGAAGACCCGGCCGTCCCAGGTCACGGCTCCGAACCCGGCCTCCGGGTTCCAGGGGATCTGCACCTTCCGCACCACCGCCATCCGGAGCGGGGCCTGGAGCACCCGGGCCACCTCAAGCCCCGGCGGCACCCCCCCGGCAGGGATGGCGCAGACCATCGGCTCGACGATCGTCTCCAGCGGCGAGAGGGCCGCCGCGAGGTGCCTCCCGGCATCGGTCCGGTCCTCAAAAATGCCCAACCGGTCCCGCATCGCTCTATCCTCAATGATCCGGCCCGTATCCAGCATAGGTCCGCCCTTACTGCACCGGGATATTAACATCTTCCGGTGGGCGGTCCCTCTCCCCCGGGACGATACCAATAACGCCCCGGAGATCGATGATCAACCGAAAGATGATGCAGAGAGAGAGACTGGAGAGGATGGCGGTGACGGCAACCGATACGATGACACTGTATACCGACGGCGCATCACGGGGAAACCCCGGAGACGCAGCCTGGGCATACGTGATCGTGCAGGGCGGCTCCATCGCGGCCAGCCGTTCCGGGTATATCGGGACGGCGACCAACAACGTGGCGGAATACCACGCCGTCATCAACGGCCTCGAGGCTGCCCGGGGGTTCACCCGCGGCAGGCTCGAGGTCAGGTCGGACTCGGAACTGGTCGTCCGCCAGCTCACCGGCCGGTACCGCATCACCAAAGAGCACCTGGCAGACCTCGCAGGCGAGGTGCGGCAGCGGGTGCGTAACTTCGCAGAGGTCAGGTTCGAGAGCGTCCCCAGAGAGCACCCCTGCATCCAGGTCGCAGACCGCCTCTGCAACGAGACGCTCGATGCGGAGAGGGGGAGGAAGTAGAGGTATGACTGCGATCGAGTGCATCCCTATCGGCATCGTCCGGTCACCCTACCGGGTCCGGGGCGACGCCCCCCGGCAAGGGCGGCTCGCGGATACCGTCGCGGAGATCCATATCCTTGACGCCTACGCTCCCGGACTCGAAGGCCTGGAGCGGAGCAGCCATCTCATCGTGCTCTACTGGCTCGACCGGGCGGAACGCGGACTGCTCTTCGCGAAGCCCCCCGGGGAGACCCGGGAACGAGGGGTCTTTTCGACCCGTTCGCCCGCCCGGCCGAACCCGATCGGCTTTGGGATCGTCGACCTGGTCAGACGGGAGGGCGACGTCCTGGTTGTCCGGGGGCTCGACGCCCTGGACGGGACCCCCGTGCTCGACATCAAACCCTACTCCCCCGAGATCGACTGCATCCCCGAAGCGACGGGCGGCTGGCACATTAAAAAGTAGGCGGGATCAGGGGGCTGGGACCGCCTCCTGCCCGATGCCGAGGTCGCGGAGTTTCTCGGGCGTGGGACGCCCCTCCCGGTCCCATCCCCGGGCATGGTAGTAGTCGTCGAGGAGCGGCTCCCGCTCCCAGACCCGACCTTTCGGGGCACCTTCGGTGAGCGGTTCATTGAGGAGGCGCGGCGGCAGGGTGTCGTCCTCCCGGGTGCATCCGGCCCTCAGGTTGAAGACCTTCTGCATGTTCCAGATCCGCTCGCCGATCCGGAGCACCTCGTCGGCATCGATGTCGTAGCCGGTGACCGCCGAGACCATGGCCCCGTAGTCCGCCGCCCCGAGCGGGAACGATGTGAAGAGGCAGGCTCCCGACGAGTCGATGAAGGCGGTGAGGTCCTGGAACGTCTTCGTCCAGACCGCCTTCCCGTCGTTTGAGTAGGGGTCGAGTTTCTCCGGCGACCCGAGCACCTCGGGGGCGATCATGTAGCCGTAGACGTGGTCGCCGCCCCGGACCGATGTTGCGTAGGCAAGGCCGTGCCCCTGCAGCCCCCGGGGATCGTAGGCGGGGAGTTCCTGGCGCTTGACACTCATGGAGAGTTCGGGGTGCCCGTGCCTTCTCGCGAAGCGGAAGGAGCCTTCGGCGAGTTCGTCGCCGATACCCTCGCGGTAGCCGATCCGGTGGACGAGGTCGACCATCTGCTCCGCATCGCCGAACCGGACCTCTTCTTCGATATAGCCCTTCTCCGAGAGTTCCATGGCGCAGGCGATCGTCGACCCGGCAGAGATCGTGTCGAGGCCGAGGTCGTTTGCGAGGGTGTTCGCCTTCACAACGGCGGCAAGGTCGTCGATCCCGCAGTCGGGACCGAACGCCCAGATCGTCTCGTACTCCGGGCCCGCCGTCTGCTTGCCCCCGACCTCGACGTCGCGGCCGCACTGTATGATACAGGTCTGGCACCCCATCTTCCCGGAGAGGATGGTGTCGGCCATCCGCTCCCCCGATATCTTCTCCGCTGCGGGGAAATGCCCGCTCTGGAAATTCCGGGTCGGGAGGATGTAGTTCTCGTTGATGATGTTCACGAGGACAGCCGTTCCGAACCGGGGGAGCCCGCCGCCCGATATGGCGTTCTCCCGGATCTTCCCCGCGACCTCTTTCTTCAGGGCGAGAAACCGGTCACGGTCGGCGACGGTGATCCGGCCATTCCCCCGGGCGGCGACCGCTTTTACGTTCTTCGACCCCATCACGGCGCCGACGCCCCCGCGGCCGGCAGTTCGCGATGTCTCGTTCATGATGCCGGCGAACCGGACGAGGCGCTCACCGGCGGGGCCGATGCAGGCCACGCTCGCGCCGGGGTCACCGAGATCCTCCTGGATGGCCGCCGTCGTCTCGCTCGTCGTCATTCCCCACAGCCCCGAGGCGTCCCGGATCTCCGCATGCCCGTCGTCGATGAGGAGATAGACGGGCCTCTCCGCCCGCCCCCGGATAACAACCGCATCGTACCCGGCACGCTTCATGCTTGTGCCGAACTTTCCGCCTGAGTTCGCGCTGGTCAGCGTCCCGGTCAGAGGCGACTTCGTGACGACGTCGTACCGGGACCCGCG
>JALNXI010000097.1 GCA_023230425.1 Methanoculleus sp.
GCCGATCGTCCGGCAAGGACCGCACTGACGCCGATCCCGAGGGCCAGGATGACCGGGACTGTCAGTGGCCCGGTTGTCACGCCGCCCGCATCAAACGCGATGGCAAGGAAGTCCGGCGGTGTAAAAAGCGCAAGGAGGAGAATGCTACCATATCCAGCGGCGAAGAGGTAGGCAATAGGGACCCCGAAGATGATCCGGAGGACCGCCACGGCGACGAAGAACCCGACGCCGACAGCGATAACGATGATCAGGGGCTCCTCCGGGATGCCGCCCCGGGAGACGGTATCGACCATGCCTGCGAGGACACGGACGTCGGGCTCCGCGATGGTGGCAAGGAACCCGAAGAGAAACGCTCCAAAAACGACCAGAGCTAGCGAACCCCGAGCAGGAAGTTCAGCTCCGATCGCCTCGCCGATAGGGAGAAGGCCCGCCTTCACGCCGGAGAGAAAGAGCGCGATCCCGAGAACGACCATACCGCTCCCGAGCAGGAAGTGGAGGAGAGCGGGCGGCGGCGCCCCCAGCACCCCGACCTCGATGACGACTATGACGAGGATGATAGGGAGGACTGCACGGAAAACCTCGGAGACCGCCTCCCTGATACCCTGCATCATGCTGCCGCTCCTCCCCCGGGTACCGGGGGATCGGCCACTGTGTCATGCTTGCAAATAAAGGCAGTGTCCGCCGATCAGTGCCGCTTCTCCCACTTCAGGAGTTCAGCTACCTCCGAGAGTGTCCGTCCACGCCGGATCTCCTCGCGGATCCGCTCCTCGGTCTTCTTCACTTCCATTGCCCGGCGTGCGACCTCGTAGGCCCGTTCCCGGGGAACCACCACAACCCCGCTCTCGTCGGCGACGATCCAGTCTCCCGGCCTGACCTCCTGCCCGCAACAGAGGATCTCAGTGTTGATCTCCCCAAAACCCTTCGGCTCACCGGCGTTTGGGGCGGTTCCCCGGGCAAAGACCGGGAATCCCATCTCCTTGATGTCGTCGACGTCCCGCGCCGCCCCGTCGATCACGATACCCGCGATCCCCCTGTTCCTCGCGGAGTGAGTGGCAAGTTCTCCCCAGGGTGCGACGTCCGTCCTCCCATCGTTGCTGATGACGAGAACGTCCCCCGGCCCGGCGACGTCGATGGCCTCGACGGGTTTTGCCCAGTCTCCGGCGATGGTCCTGACCGTCACCGCCCGGCCGACCGCTTTTACCCTGCCGCAGATGGAGACGATACCGGTCATTGCCCCCTTCCGGTGCATGGCGTCGGTGACGTTCGGCGCAGAGACCGCTTCCAGAAGGCGGCGGATGGCGGCGTCCGGAGTCTCCTCTTCCCGCGGCCGGATCTCGGGCCGGTCGATAGCGTCCCTGACCCGTTGCGCCGCTCCGGTCACGTCGGCGGCCTTGATGATGTTCCCGCCGACGATGACGATCGAGGCACCGGCGGCGACCGCCTCAGACGCGGTCTCTGCATCGAGTCCTCCCGCGACGGCGATGGGTGTGCTCACCTCTCCGGCAAGGCGCCGAAGGAGGTCAAGGGACGACCTCCCTATCATCTGCTGGTCGATGCCTACGTGGGCGTTGATGTAGTCGACGCCGAGCGCCGCAAGTTCGCGGGACCGGGAGACGGGGTCCTCGACGTTGATGAGGTCGGCCATGATCCGGACGCCGTACTTGCGGCCCGAGCGGACCGCCTCGGCGATGACGGTGTCGTCGGCGTCGGCGAGGATGCAGACGATCCCCGCACCTGACTTCGCAGCCATCTCCACCTCGACGGCCCCGGTGTCGGCGATCTTCATGTCCGCTACGATCTCGTGGCCGGGGAAGCGCTCCCGGAGCGTCCGCACGGCCTGCATGCCCTCGCTCTTGATCAGGGGGGTCCCGGCCTCTATCCAGTCCGCGCCACCACGGACCGCCTCACCTGCGATCTCTACCGCACGATCGAGCTCGAGGAGATCGAGCGCTACCTGGAGAACCGGCGTTGCCATACTGTACTGTATGGCAGAGATTGTATTTATCTGGTGATGGGCCAGGAGATACTTATATGCTATAAAGTGATCGAGGTAGCCGGTGCCCACGCTGTGCCTATGCCATATCCTGAAGAAGGGCTGCATACGGACGGCCGTGCCGCCGGCACGGATGTGATTGAAGGATGGTCGAAATTGGTTATAAACTGGCGAGCGAAGAGCACGGGCCCCTCGACCTGGTCTGCAACGCTCGCCAGGCGGAGGATGCCGGCTTTGCGTTTGCCATGATATCGGATCACTACCACCCCTGGACTGCCCGCCAGGGAGAGAGCCCGTTTGTCTGGGGGGTCATCGGCGGGATCTCCCAGGTGACGGCGGAACTCCGGCTGGTGACGGGCGTCACCTGCCCGACGATACGGATACACCCCGGCATCATCGCTCAGGCGGCTGCGACCGCCGCCGTGATGATGCCCGGGCGGTTCATCCTGGGTCTCGGATCGGGGGAGAACCTCAACGAGCACATTTTCGGCGACCGCTGGCCCCCGGCACCGATACGGATAGAGATGCTTGAGGAGGCGGTCGAGGTGATCAGGACACTCTGGAAGGGGGGCATGCAGGACTACTACGGCTCTTTCTACACCCTGGAGAACGCCCAGGTCTTTTCGCTCCCGGAGAAACTCCCTCCGATCTACATCGCGTCCGAAGGCCCGATCAGCGCTTCCCTGGCCGCGCGGGCCGGTGACGGCTTCATCAACCCGGGCACAAACGCAGAAGAGAGCCTCGTCGTCTTCCGGAACTCCGGGGGCGGGGATAAACCGGCATACGTGGAGATATCAGTCTGCTGGGCGGAGAGCGAGGAGGAAGGGCAGACGACCGCCTACGAGCAGTGGCCCGTCCCCGCGAACAGAGGGGAACTGAACCGGCTCCTCCCCACACCCGTCCACTACGAGCAACTGGCGAAGATGGTGACCCCGGAGGATGTGGCGGAGCACGTACCCTCTGGCCCCGACGCTGAGGTGCACATCAAGAAGATTGAGGAGAGGATCAGCATGGGGTTCGACCACGTCTGCGTCCACCAGATCGGGCACCAGCAGCAGGAGTTCATGGAGTTCTACATGAACGAGGTCCTGCCGCACTTCCAGGAGTAACGGTGACGCAGGGAGATTTCAGGCGGACAGAGGGGTGAACCCCGGACACGTAGTGCAACGATTCCAAATTATCGGACTTATTTAGTACTCGTCTCCCCTCCCGATGGGGCTGGTGCCGGATCCGGATCTTCCCCGGGCTCTTCCCCTGCGGTGGACCGTGGTGGCTATCGCCATTGGGGGAGAGGCTGACGGGGAGGGGGCCTTGCCCCCTCCCCTGTCTCCACTCTCCAGATATGCCGGTAAACCCCACCCCGCCCGGCCTCCTCCCCCGTCCCCAGGGCGGGGGCAGTCATGGCGATAGCCGGGAGGAAGCCGTGCCCGGGCGTACCCCGGAGTATGACCTCCTGGAGCAGGTTTGCGAGAGCCGATGGTGCTCTCTGGTTGTACTACATATTGAGAACCGATGCAGTAGAGGCCGGCCGAAAACAGGGTTACGGGTCGGCCGGATCGATCTGGTCGGTCCGCACCCTGCAGATGATCTCGACAGGCAGAACAAAGATCCTGCCGTCGCCGGGCTTGCCGGTCCGGCCGTTCTCCCGGACGACCCTGATGATCGTATCGACATCGGCATCCGGGACCACCATCTCGATCTTCACCTTCGGTATGAGCTCGACCGGCATCACCTTTCCCCTGAACCGGAGAGCAATGCCCTTCTGTGCCCCCCGCCCCATGACCTCGCTCACGGTCATCCCGTAGATGCCGTCCGCCTCGAGGGCCGCTCTCACGGAGTCGAACATCTCGGGCCTGACGACTGCAGTAACCATCTTCATCCGCCACCCCTCACACCCGCACAGATTCGCCGTGCTGGGCGATGTCCAGTCCGACATACTCTTCCTCCTCAGTGACGCGCAGGCCCATCACCGCATCGACAGCCTTTGCGATGGCGAAGGTCACGCCGAACGAGTAGGCCACGACCACGACCGCATCCACGACCTGGATGAGGAGCTGCTCCGGGTTCCCATAGAACAGGCCGTTTACGCCCCCAATTGCCGCGACCGCAAACATCCCTGTTGCAAGGGCGCCGAAGATACCCCCCATGCCGTGGATAGCCCACGCATCGAGACTCTCGTCAAGACCCCTGCGGACCCGGAAGAGCAGGGCGCCATAGCAGACGAGGCCTGCAACTGCGCCGATGGGGATGGCGGCCATAGGGCCGACGAACCCGGCTGCCGGAGTGATGGCAACCAGGCCCGCGATGGCTCCGCTGATCATCCCGAGCGAACCCGGCCTGCCGCGAACCCAGGCGGCGCAGAGCCAGGCGAGGGCCCCGGCAGCGGCGGCTACGTTCGTCACGATGAATGCGTTTGCCGCAAGGCCGTCCGCGGCAAGAGCACTCCCGGCGTTGAACCCGAACCACCCGAACCAGAGGAGTGCCCCTCCAAGGAGAGCCAGCGGGATGTTGTTCGGCTCCATGCCGTGGCCCCCGAACCCAAGACGCTTCCCGATGACAAGCGCGAGCGCCAGCGCCGAGAAGCCGGAACTGATATGGACGACCGTACCACCGGCGAAGTCGAGCGCTCCAAGCTGCGCCGCCCATCCGCCGCCCCATGCCCAGTGAGCAAGGGGGTCATAGACCAGCGTTGTCCAGAGCAGGCCGAAGACGACGAACGAACTGATCTTTATACGCTCTGCAACCCCCGATGTTACAATTGCAAGCGCGAGGCCCGCAAAAACCATCTGGAAGGCCGCAAAGAGCAGGTCCGGGATACCGTCGCCCTCCATCCCGACACCCTGCAGGAAGGCGTACTCAAGGCTCCCGATCAGCCCGTGGAGATCGGCACCGAAAGCAAGGCTGTAGCCGCAGAGGACCCACTGGATGCTGACGAGGGCAAACGCGATGAACGAGAGCGCTATCATGGAGATGAGATTCTTCCGCCGCACGAGCCCGCCGTAGAAGAGCCCTACTCCCGGTGTCATCAGCATGACCAGTGCCGTGCAGACAAGGATAAACGCCGTATCGCCGGAATCAACCATATTCCGGCCTCCGAAGCATCCGCAGGTTGTTGTTACCGTCCATCGGAAGGAAGTTGCCTTCCATCAGATATAAATTTTTTTAAGCATGGAGACGCCATGGAAGGACTGATGCATTCCGGAGTCAAAGATCATCTGCGTGATGTGATGAGCACAGGAGGGAAGGAGGCGAGCGTCCACCGGACCTGCGTCCGCCTGCGGTCGGCAAAGACCGGGACGGAACTCGCGGAGATTCTCTACCGCGAGGTCTCGGACTACTCGCTCTTCGACCTCCAGGCGATGCGGGGCAGGGTGGAACGGGACCTCCGGTCCGTCCCGGCCGGATACCGGCAGCGCCTCTACCCCCGGGTGATGGAGCAGATCTTTGATACACACCACACCCTCATCTCCACCATGCGCCGGGACAACCCGGACGTGACGGACGAGCCGCTCGTCGGAGAGTTCCAGGAATTCTGCGCGATGGTCGAGAGGACGTGCCTCGCCGGGGACGAGAGGGAACAGCACCTCGAACTCCTCTACTTCCTTCTTGCCGCTTTCAACCTCTTCGTCCTCGGGCGCCCCGCCCACCCGGCAGGCACACCGTTTCCCGGCGGGTTCGAGGTCGAAGTCAGGGACGGCGAGTATCTCTGCCCCGTCCGGGAGAAAGCCGATGATGTCGAGAACGCCCTCTGCCCCTACTGCCCGGCAAAACAGAGCGATATCTGATGGCTTACAGGTATCGCCGGGGCATCTGAAACGCGATAAAAAAAGTAAATCCGTGTTATATTGGCTTATTCCTCTTCTTCATAGCGTTCGAAGAACGTGACCTCGTCGAGAAGCTTCTTCTTTGCGATCTGGATCTCCTCAGGATATCCCGCAGGCACGAGCGAGACAAGCGTATAGCCCTCCGGGACGTTGAGGAGTTTCCGGATATCCTCGGCGTAGTCCTTCTTCTCCCCCGCAACCCAGCAGGACCCGACCCCCCATGCCTGGAGCGCGAGGAGGAGCTGCATCGTCGCCGCACAGCAGTCTTCGAGGTAGTACTTCGCATCCCGCTTCCCGAAGACGGCGAAGCAGATGGGCGCATCGGCGATGAACCGGGCGTTGTCGGTCAGGTCGGCGATCGCCCGCAGCGTATCGCGGTTCTGGACGGTCCCAAAGAGCCAGGGCTGCTCGTTTCTCGCAGTCGGGGCAAGGCGTGCGCAGTCGAGGGCGTCTCTGACGGTCTTCTCCTCGATGGGGCTGTCCTTGTACTTCCGCACGCTGTGCCTGCTCCTTATCACAGTAACACCAAGGTTAACCGTTCCACCAATCGGACTCATGCAACGATGGTGGGCACTCCAGGTCTAAATACCTTGGGGAAACGGAGATCCGGGGGAGGGACTCAGAAGAGCCCCTGTATCATCTGCAGCATGTTCGCAAAGCCGTCGACGATGACCACGGCCGGGTCGATCCCGAGAATCGGGAAGATGAATACGAAGTAGGCGATGGTCCCGAGCGTGCTCCCGACGTTGGCAAGAGCGGCGACCAGCACCACCCGGAAGAGCGGAACCCGTCGCATCTCCGAGAGGGTCTCCGCCTCGATGATCTGCCGGAGATCTCCAACGGCGGGTTTACGGATCTTCGCCTCGACGATGGCCGCAAACCATCCCGCCGCAAGCAGCGGGTTGAGCGACGTCAGCCAGGAGACGGCAAACGCCGTGGCGGCCGAGAAGGGGTGTCCGCCGGCGAGCAGGGTGAATGCGGCGCTCAAGACCCCGTTGATCACGATCCAGTAGAGGAGGGCGATCAGCAGGACTTCGGGCCCCACGCCCGAGAAGGCTATCGCGGCGATCAGGAGGAGGAAGAGGACGGTGACGGCCGCTCCAATGATC